>SKWY01000173.1 GCA_007128675.1 Deltaproteobacteria bacterium
AGCGCATTTCTACTGGTCGAGGGCCCCCTAAGGCGAGAAGGAGACCTAATCAGCGTGAACGCGCGGCGTCTTTGTTCCATGGGCCAATGGGACGAGGAAGGCTCTTGCTCCGTATTGCCCCAAAGCCACGACTTCCATTGAGAGGCCGAACACCTGGCCAGTAGGTTCGAGGCCTAGATCAAGGAGTGGCTTGTGCCCCATGGGGACTCCATGCCATCCTTGCGTTCGTGGGAAAAGCCGCCAAAGCTGACCGGAAGCAGCAAGAGGACTTTCGGGTACGTCCCTACCTAGACACCGACGACGACGCCATAGTCGCCATGGCCGAGACCGCCAGAAGTGTGGACCCTGGCTCTCCTCATCTCGATGCGTCCCGTTGGCGCTTCGTGTGCACGGATCCACACGCGGATCCCGAAGCTCATTTCAGAGTAGCCGAAACATCGGATGGCACAATCATCGGGCTCGCCTACAGGCTCGATCCCCCAAGACACGATGGTGGCCGTTTCAGGGCCGTCTTCGTCCTCGTCGACCCCGACCATCGCCGGCAGGGGATAGGAAAAGCTCTCCTCGAGGAGGTCGCTTGCACCGACGATCGTGACCCCATGGACGAGGGGTGGCATCTGGCTACGACAATCGACGAAAGGTCCGCTTCGGGAAAGCCCTTCGCCAAGGCCATGGGATTCAAGAAAGCCTCTGAGCGCCAGGTGATGAGCCGCCCCTTGTCTGGAAGGCCCCTCCCACAGATCGACTATGAAGCGGACATCGAGACTTTCCTTGGCGCATCCGCTTACGAGGACTGGGCCAACATCTACAACGAAGCCTTCAAGGGGGTCGAAGGAACGGTGGCGGTGACCGCCGACGAGCTCGAGGACAACAGGCCAGAGGCTTTCCGGCCCGAGCATGTCCGCTTTGCCAGGCTCGGTCGCGAGCGCGTGGGCGTTCTGTTCCTGCGCGAGACGAGCACGGGTGGGTTCATCGAAACATTGGCCGTACTGCCTCGGGCCCAGGGCAATGGTGTTGCCACGGCGCTGCTCGCATCCGCCCTCGACTACCTGAAGGACCGTGGCCACAAGAGCTGCGAGCTAGTCGTGGATGACCGCAACGTCGCGGCCTCCAAGATCTTCGCCCGCCTCGGCTTCGAGGAGATCGCACGCCGCTTCTTCTTGGTAAAAAAACCCAAGGAGAAACGGCGCAGATCGGCTAAGTGACTCGGCCGAACGAGTAGGAAGCGCTCTGTACCGAAGCGCTAAAGACTCTGTTCTCTCAAGGACCGTCGCGAACACATCGCGCGTGGGCCTGATGCTCTCTCAAAGGGAAGTCCTTGTTCAGTGCCGCTACGTCGATCACCAACAAGTCGAGCGCCCATGCGTGTGCGGTGTATTCGTTTCTAGTAGTCGAGGACCAGAACCTGGTCGTGCTGTTTCGATTCCCGCTGTCGGTCATCATCGCCCAGTCGAGATCCATGCCCGGGAAATCGGACGGCGGGGCGGCGCGATCCAGATTCAGGATCGAGACCAGCTCGTGAATGTCTGGAAGACGCCAGTCGGACTCTCCGGCGTACGTCAGGATCTCGCAGGCGCGTAGCGCGTCCCCCCATTTGTATAGAGCATCGATGTACTCTTTTTGCCAAATGAGCCCCGTGACGAGATCGGTAGCCACCTCCTCGCCTTCACCAGCGGGGTCCGTCACCTCGAATCGAGGAGGATTTCGGACATTCCTCGTTCCGTCGTGTCCGTCGCGGACGCAACGAACCTTGTAGTGGAGACTGGGGTTGCCGGAGCCCGACGTGCTATCACCGCCAAAATCCACCCAGAAGACCTGTCCCGTCAAAACGGGGGAAGCCGACGATGTCCACCAGCGGGAGTCTTGTTGGAAGACACCATCGCCCGCCGGAATGCCGGGGAAGGCATCCGAGTCGATGGCAGGATGACATCTGCCATAATCGACGAGGCTATGAAGCTCGTGGAAGTTGGGAACGCGCCAGTCGGAGTAACCGGCATAGTCTAGATCCTGGCAGTACTGTCTTGCGGCCTGATTGTTCATCGAGGCCTCCGGGAAGGTCCGCTGCCACATCAGACCAGTCAAGGAGTCGACCACTACCTCGTCCTCCAACGCATCCCCAGAGCAATCGGGCTGGGCGTCGCCATCGGCATCGTGACAAATGAGCTCTCTAACATTTCCGGGATACTGTGCGTCTTGCCCACAGAACTCCTCGGGATCATCGGGGTCACAGTCGGCAGGGACTCCCGTGGGGCAGAGAATCTCCCTGTCCTCGAGAAGGCAGCCCAAGACCTCGCCATGGGGACCGTTGTCATTGTCGTAACACTTGGTCTGTCCCGTAGGCGGAACTGGCCAGCAGATGTTGTCCTCGCAGTACTCGGCCGGCGGCGCAAAAACATCGCAAGTATCGCCTATGAAAAGAGTGTTGCTGCAATCGCATGAGTCTGGAGGAGTGCACACGCCACCGTTCTGGCACTCGGGATCACAGATGGGAAGCTCACATCGGTCCCCCTCGTAGCCATCCGGGCAGCTGCATACGTTTCCTTCGAGGCAGACTCCGCCGTTCTCGCACTCGGGATCACAGACGTGCTCCTCGCCGTTTTCGGGAGTCTGACAGTAGTCTCCCTCATAGCCGGTCCCCGAGCAGTCACAAACGTTTGGCGCCACGCATACGCCTCCGTTCTGGCAAGCGGGATCGCATGCCGGAATCTCACAGCGGTCTCCCTCGAAGCCGGAAGGACAGTGGCAAACGTTACCCTCGAGACAAACGCCGTCGTTCTCGCAGGGAGGATCGCATATCGGCTCCTCCCCGTTTTCAGGCGTCTGGCACCGGCTACCTTCATAGCCCGTCCCCGTACAGTCGCAGACATCTGGCTCGATGCAGACGCCGCCGTTCTGGCAAGCAGGCTCACAGATCGGCAGCTCACATCGGTCTCCTTCATAGCCGGCGAAGCACTCACACTGATTGCCCTCGAGGCAGATGCCGTTCTCGCACTCGGGATCGCAGTCAGGTTCCTCACCCCCCTCCGGGGTCTGGCAGTAGCTCCCCTCGAAGCCTGTTCCAGTGCAATCGCAAGTGTCTGGGGCTATGCACACGCCGTCGTTTTGGCACGTAGGAAGACAAACCGGTTCTTCGCAATACTCCCCCCTGTAGCCCGTGCCCGTGCAGTCACAGGTACCGAGTTCCGGATCGGTGCATACGCCTCCATTGAGGCAAGGTGGATCGCACTCCAAGACGGGATCGTCCTCTCCCGAGCAGCTCGTCAGGAAGGTCAGCCCGGCGACGGCGCTGGCGGCGACTACGATAGTAAGGACACGCATTGTTCTGCTCCTTTTGCGTTCACCTGAATTGCAGGCCCTAAGAGACAGACTCGCCGGGACCATGACAGCCAGGACGATTAGGGCCTTCTCTTCCTATCTTCGAATCTGGGTCGATGGGACGGTATCGCTTTGCCCGCACTAGCTTGCATAATGAATTATCTGCATCACTAGTACAAGAGCCGGCCCGGCGATCTCGAGCGTCGGGTCGACTCACTGGGGATCGGCTATGAAATCGAGGGGACTAGCCCACGAAAGGAGGCCGGCATCAGCAAATCAATTCGATTGGAGGATGAACCTTGTCTCATGGCCGGTTTGAAAGGACGAGCCCCGAAGGTGGGCTCTTCCCCCAAGGAAGGTCGAGAATGCGCCTACGTCACATACTCTCGCTCTCTTTCCTCGCGTTGGTCATGACCGCGATGTGGCTTCTCTGGCCCGGTTCCGGCGAGCCTCCTTGGCGTGGTGAGATTCAAGATGATGAGCTCCCGGCTGGGCTCATGGCACGGGCCGGACCGCTCTGTGCCGAGACCTTCTCCACTGCTCTTGCCATCCTGGACCCCGACGGCGTCGTGGCAGGCAAGGTCGAGACGGCGGCGGATCACGTCCGCGTTTTTTTGGCCGAGACAATCGTCACCATTCCTTGGGCCGGACCTATGATCATCCAGGCGTCCAAGGACACCGAAGCTAGCCGGTCGCTCGAGACCAACCGCCTCGGCGGGCTTCGGATCCTTCTTGATCCTGGCCACCACGGCGGCGCTTGGTCCGAAGCGGAGTCCAGGCATTTTCCGGTGTGGGCCGGCCCCGCCGATGAGACTGGTGAGCTCCAGGTCTTCGTTGCGGCAGCCGAGGGAGTGTCTCCTCCAACGGGAATGACCCGCCGTCTCGGCGTCCTTCGTGAGGGAGACCTGAACTGGGCGACCGCCAGGCTCCTCCAGCGCAAGCTCGAGGATGCGGGAGCAGAGGTTCATCTCACGCGGGGACCCCCGCCTGAAGAGCCGTTTCCCTCGGGAATGGACTCTCGCTTCGACGCCGAGCACGAAGCTCGGCTATGGCTCGATGAAGCGAGGCATCGCGATCTCATGCTGCGAGCGTGGGCCCGTCTATGGCCGGCACGCATCGCGACAATCGCCCTGGAGCGTCGGGTGAGGCTTCGGGCGCGCGACGAGCTTCGCTCCCTGTACAACTCGTGGGATTTGCGAAGACGGTCCGCCCTGGCCGCGAGAATCGATGCGGACCTGACGCTGTCGATTCACTACAACTTTGCAAGGGATCCCGAGATCAATCACGTCATTGTGTTCATGCCAGGCCACAAGCCCGCAGAGGAGCTACGGAGCAACAGCGCCAAATTCCACGCCCTCGCTCGTCTCATCGAAGCGGACATTCCCGTTACGATCGAGATCGGCCGGCTGATGGGAGAGGCCATGAAAGAGCATCTCGATATGCCGCCGGCCCCGCCTTTCGCGCCGCCGCCGGGCAGCCGCCCACTCTGGTGGCCAGTGGACGCAAAGGCTCGTCTCTTTGCAAGAAACCTGGCAATCACCCGGCGAACTCCAGGCCCGGTGCTCCTTCTGGAAGGGCCCTTCATGAACCATCCTCCAGAGACAACGCGCCTTCTCCAAGAGGATATCGAGATTGACGGCTCCTACTACCCGGAACGGACACGCCAGTACGCCGAGGCCGTCTTGCAGGCGGTGATCGCAGCCGAGAAGTCCCTTCGAGAGAGGCGCGAGCGCCGCGAGGTCTTCTCTGGGAAGCTCGTCGAGACCGCCATGTACGAGAAGGCCGCCGGAGACGAGGGCTGAAGGCTCCTATTTGGTTCGACCTGGCGGAAGCGTGGTGACTTGCTGGCGGCCCGAGGCGTGGGGATTTGCAAGCGGCCCGAGGCGTGGGGATTTGCAAGCGCCCCGAGGCGTGGGGATTTGCAAGCGCCCCGAGGCGTGGGGATTTGCAAGCGCCCCGAGGCGTGGGGATTTG
>SKWY01000108.1 GCA_007128675.1 Deltaproteobacteria bacterium
ATTCCCGAGTGGTTGGGACTGACTCTGGGAATTCTTCTCGGGCTCGCAACTCACGGCGTAAGCACTTTCGTAAGAAAGCGTTTTGGGTGGACCCAGGGATTCTACGAGAAGATTCGCCGTCTAATGGGCTCTCCAACGAGCGGGCAGGTGGCAATCACGGCCGCGGCCTCGGCCATAGGTGAAGAGGTTCTCTTCAGGGGCACACTACTGCCGCTGATAGGTCTTTTTCCACAGGCCATGCTCTTTGGGCTGATGCACATGGGCCCGGGCAAAGAGATGCGTTTCTGGCCATTCTACGCGGCGTTGATGGGCGTCGCCCTCGGCCTTCTCTACCAGGCCAGCGGCTCGCTTCTGGCTCCCGTCGTAGCTCATTTCACGGTCAACTACTTCGGTCTCTCTAGCCTCCGACAAAGAGCCGACGACGAGACGGCCCACTAAAAGGATTTCCCCGCAGAGCACGACTCAAACGAGCAAGCACTCAGTAAAGGGAATCTATCGTTACTTCGTTGTAGTAGTGGCGAAGAATGGAGCGATACGAGTGGCCATGCTCCGCCATGCCAATCGCCCCTGTCTGGCACATGCCGACACCATGGCCCCATCCCCCTCCTTGAAAGACGAAGGCCACCGGAAGACCATCGTCGCCCCGCTCTGTCCTGACAATGAACATCCCGCTGTTGAGGTTTCCAAATAGTCTCCTGATCGGCAGCTCCCGCCTTACGACCGCGCTGCCTTTCGTGCCCTCGATACGCACCCCGGTCACGCGACCCGAGACTCCTCTGCCAAGCACCTGGATGCTTCGGATCGAACCCACATTCATGTGAGAGACCAAACGGTCGATCTCCGGAAGGGAGATGCGACGCTCCCAGCGATACCGAGAAGCAGATCCCATGGAGGCAAGACGGCACCAGGCAGGTGGTTCCTTCGAAAGCCATGTATCCAGGTCGCTCTCGGATATACCAGCTGCGAAAGTGAGCCACTCGCCCTCGGCGGGAAAGTCGAGGCGTCCCCGAAGCGCGGGGTTCGGAGGCGTCCCCCAGACAACCTCGTTGTTCTCGGTGTGGCCCCCGCACATGGCCGAGTAAACTGCGTGCACCAACCGGCCATCCTCGCCGAAAAGCACCTCTCCCGCGGTCATCCTGATGGCCGCATCGGTGGATTCGACAGAAGCATCACTTCCCTTGTAGACCTGACAGTGGGTCTCGGCGCAAACAAGAGCTGGGTCCGCGAAGTGACGCGTGCCGATCTTGGCGAGAATATCGGTACGAGCCGTAACGGCCTGCGCCTTCAATGCCTCGACATGAGCGGAAGCAAACGTCTCCGCCGGGACGATGCCGAGCAGCAACGTCTCCAGGGGAATCAAGTTCACGACAGAAAGCGCCCGATCATCCGCAGCCAAATGAATCTCTCCCTCATACGCGCGATCCTCTCTTCCATGCCATGAGTAACCGACTCCGTGCTCGACGGCGAGAACCTCGATTATCCCTCCATCATCGGCCTCCAATGAGAGATGCCCGTCTCCTTTCGCCATGAGGGTTCCGCTCTCGTCATATACGGAGATCACGGCCGAAGGCCGCGCGAGGCGAACCTGGTGCAGAACGGGAGTCTGATTCATGTACCGGGCGACTTCCTCGGCGGCAGCGGCCGCCCATCGAGCATCACCTGGACCATCCAGAAGAACCAAGACACGTCGATTGTCGATGACGCGCCCGCCAAGACCGAACAGGCTTCCAACCGTCTCCAAACGCACATCTCGTTCTCGCATGCCCCATTCACGAACAACTTCACGAACAGCGTCTTCCGAAGATGACCCGGCAACAAGATCCGCCACTATGGGAAAGCTCCTCGTCTGCCCGGCAGAATGCGCGGTCATCTCCAATCGAAGAGTCTCTCCCCGAGGAGACCGCACCAGCATTTTGGGCTCTTCCGAAAAAGGACGAGGTCTCACGATGAGCCCGCCGGTTCTGGCTCGCACTCGAACCGTGGCCTGACCGGACATCAGGCGAACGCTGACAAGAGGGCGTCCTCTACCGTCCAATGTGATCGCCTGCCGGTACAACGCATCAAGGGGATCATCCGTAGCAAGAGGTGGGCGCTCTACGGGCTCAGCCGGCTCTACCTCCTCTGCATGTGAAGCCTTGTTTTCGCTTGGTTGTGGGGCCTCTTCCTTGGAGACCTTCCGGCTTTCCGGAGGCGGGGCCGGGAGCGCCTCATCGGAAAGCACGATCTCCTTGCCGGCAGCACCCGCGCAGCTCGACGCCAATACCCCAAACAACAGACAGGCAGTGGCGATCAGACGAAAGTACACACTATGAGTTGGGACAAATCCACAAAGCGCAAAGGCTGAACGCCGCCGCCCTGTCGCCAAGCAATAACGAAGGATCACCCTCACCGGCAATCCCTTCCACTGGCTGCAAGACCAAAGCAAGAACGTAAACGCGATGTTTTGGATGTCATTTTCACTCTGATTGCCGGCATTCGTCGCATCAGGATCAGCGACCCTTCACTTCGACGTCGAATACTACATCAGGGCTCGTAGGTCACCAGCGCAGCCGGTCCAAGAATGCTGGGATGTGGACTCCCGTCTGCGCGCCTCTCGAGCATGATCATGAAATAGGCGAAGCGTCCGGCATCCCCGTCGCGGAGCTGCTACAGCTTCCCTAACCCTGCACGGCTCCGGCTCGACGATTGATGAGCCCCCTTCCAAGTGAAGCCCGCCAACGGCATCTCCAAGCCGCAAGAGCATCGACCTAATGATCGCGGACGTCTCCAAGAGCGCTCTAGAACCCTCCTCCATCCAGAGGCTCGCCAGTCAAACCCCGGAGGGCATCTCGAACTCTGCGGGTAATCGGCCCGGGCTCACCACTCCCAACTGGCAGCCCGTCGCAGCGCGTTACGGGGACAACTTCACGGATAGTGCTGGTGATGAACGACTCACTTGCGCCTTTCAAATCCACCGGGCCAAGATGCACCTCTTCGCAGGCAATACCCAGCTCTCTCGCCAACCTCAGGACAGTCCTTCTAGTTACCCCCTCCAGTATTCCAGCATCCCTTGGAGGAGTGGCGAGTACCCCGTCCCGAACGAGGAAAAGGTTGCTTGTGGAACCCTCGGTGATCCGCCCCTGGGCATCGAGCATGACGGCCTCATAAGCACCTCGATCCCTAGCTTCCTTCAAAGCGAGTAGATTGTTGAGATAGTTTCCGGTCTTCGCCGACGGATCCACGGCGGCCTGCGCAACCCGCTGAACGCTGACTATCGCCACCTCCACGCCTCGCTCGTATGCCTCCCTAGGTGGAGGGCTCAAAGGGCGGGCAATGATTACGGTGCAGGGAGCTACCGCCAAGGCCGGAT
The DNA here is from genome assembly GCA_007128675.1 of Deltaproteobacteria bacterium. Taxonomy (GTDB): domain Bacteria; phylum Myxococcota; class Myxococcia; order SLRQ01; family SLRQ01; genus SKWY01. Next base: position 3,350 of record SKWY01000108.1, read on the forward strand.
CTAGACCTATCTCTCCAGTACCTCTCGACACGACGACTCGGACGTAGGTCTCCTTGCATTCAGCCTGATTGTTGGCCGCGGCTACTGTGCGGCGGACCTCCTGTTCGAGACGAGCCGTATCCCAAGGAATCGACATGGCTATGAGCTCAGCAGACCGAGCCAGCCTTTCAAGGTGCAACTCGATCTCGAATGGCTCCGATCGATATGTGCGAATGACCTCGTACACCGAGTCGCCATAAAGAAAACCCCGGTCGAAGACGCTTATCCGTGCCTCATCGGGTGCGAAAAGCTTTCCGTCGATATTAACTACCGTACCCATTGTGCTCGCAGAATGGTGTGGAGTTGATCGACTGTCAACGCCCACCATGAGTCCTGGCGAAGTGCACCGTTCGAGTTGCCCAGGGTCACAAACAAGAAAAGGAAGAAAACGACGGTAGAAAACTTGCGTCGAGATCCAACCGATGCGATAGCACGATACATGGCTGTTACACGTGCTACATTCGCTCGATCGGTTACCTACACGGTTCATGAACGGCCTGACCCCCATGCTCATGGACTCGACTCCTTTCATCGCCATGGCCGGCGTGAGGCATGCTCGCCTGCCACTCTGGCCCAGCGCGCAAAGAAGAGTCGACAGCCCTACACCCCCTTCGCTTCGGATGCCAAAAGGTGGGTGGATTGCGAGCAATGCCAGGTAGAGATGCGCGTCGTTCCGTCCGCGACAGAAGGCCTTCACTATCTCGTTTGCCCTAGCTGCCGAGCTCGCTTCGCGTCGTGCTACGAAGAAGTGTTCTCGGCGCGCGCTGGAGTCAAGCCGCGCAGCACGAATGACAGACGAGAGGCAGGCAACCGGAAGCACTGGCAAAACTTGAAGGCACGAGCCGAGGCGTTTCATCGCCGGGTAGACGAGAACGATCCCTATGGGATCCTGGGTGTTCCACCCCGCACCCCATTCGAGGAGGTACGCATGCGCTACCATGAACTCGCGGCCCTCCATCACCCCGATCACGGCGGTGATCCCCGTAAGATGCGGAGCATCATCTCGGCTTATGAGCGCATTCGGTCCTTGGTCGCCAGCTCCAATATTTCGTCCAATTCTGGAGCAGACCGGGAGTAGCCGCGCCGTCGCGTGTCTAGACTCCTTTACTGACCCCCGGGGGCCGTGCTACGAAACGCAAGAGAATCATGGCATAGGCCAGTATCGGCATTGGGGCTTTTCGATGGAGAAGATCATGTTTCGCGTTCGAACACGCACACGCGGCCTGGTCGTATTGATGTTCTTACTCCTCGCCGGGGGGACTGCCTGCAACAAGCCGTCCTACATCGAGCTGGATCCGAGTTATCTCGAGATGGGCTGGAGAGGAGAGACACGGCGAATCACAGGACGTGCAATGAACCATCAGGGTCGCTACTTTCCCGAAGTAATGTTCCAATGGGAAAGCGAAAACCCGGAAATAGCTACGGTAGATGCACAAGGAAACGTTGAAGCGGTATCGTCGGGGAGAACGTACGTAATCGCGCGAACCAAGGAGCTCGAAGCTCGAACGAGGGTCATCGTCAACTTCATAGAAAGGCTCGAGGTTCCCGAAAAGGAAGTAACGCTTTCTCTTGCCGAACGCACGCGTTATGTGCCAGAAGCGCGTCCGGTGGATCGAGCCGGCCGCCACCTGGTGGGCCGCCGGATTACGGTTCGCTCCAGAGACACGGAAATCGTGAGTGTCGACCAAAGAGGTGGTATTCATCCTCGCAACCCCGGTGAGGCCGAGGTAGTCATAGAGGCAGACGGAATATCCCAGGTCATTCAAGTAACAGTTACAAGATAGGCGACCAGATCGTGGGTCGCTAGCTCAGTTGGTAGAGCAGTGGGCTTTTAACCCAACGGTCGAAGGTTCGATTCCTTCGCGACCCATAAGAACTGTGATCTTGC
>SKWY01000106.1 GCA_007128675.1 Deltaproteobacteria bacterium
ACAGCCTTTCCCGCCGCCGGCCGAAACGACTGGCAACGCTAATAGACCTTGCGAAATGCGATGGCTGTCCGGGGGAGTCAATCCCCGCTTGCGTGGCGGCATGCCGAACCGCCAACGCGGACCGCTTCCCGGAGCCAGATCCCGAGCACCTAAAGGACTACTGGCCTCAGCGCCATCACGAGGATTGGTCGGACCGCCGTCATCTCACCAATAGGCTGACGCCATACAACTGGATATTCGTCCAGCAACTAAACGTCGAGCACAAGGGACGCGAGCACGAGGTCCACATCCCACGAAGGTGCATGCACTGCGACAACCCTCCCTGCGTGAAGCTCTGCCCTTTCGGAGTTCTCAAACAGGAGAGGGAGGGGCTCACATGGGTCGACTCCTCGCTGTGCATGGGAGGCGCGAAGTGCCGAGACGTGTGTCCGTGGAGCGTGCCTCAGCGGCAGGCGGGCGTGGGCCCCTACACGTACCTGGATCCCCTGCCCGTGGGTGGCGGCCTGATGTACAAGTGCGACCTTTGCCGCGATAGGGTAGCCGAGGGCCTTCTCCCGGCCTGCGCCGAAGGCTGCACAAAGGGAGCTATCCGCATCGGCGACCGCGATGCCCTCGATGCCGAGGCCGAGAAACTCGCCCAGGAGTATGGCGGGGAGCTCTGGCGAGATCATCTCTACGGCCGAAGCGAGAACGGAGGCACATCGACGTTCTACGTATCGAAGGTCCCTTTCGAGAGCATAGACACGGCGATGGTGAGGCAGGTGGACCGGCAACGAGCGCAATTGCAGGAAACGGATCCGAGGGCGGCCTCCCGGCTCACGGCCATGAGAATGGACCAGGCTCCGAACATGCTCGATCGTCACAGGGGCCTGGCGTTCGCCTCGGTCCTTGCTCCCATCGCGGGGGCGGCGGCTGCCTTCGCGACGACCGTCTCGAAAGTGGAGAGCAAGAAGAGGTCTCCAAAGCGCGAGGAGCCTACAAATGACTAATGCCGGAAAAGGGCTCGTAGCGCGCCATTCCCCCTTGGTGCGAGTGATTCACTGGGCGACAGCGCTTTCGGGGTTTGCCCTTCTCTTCTCGGGCTTCGGTCAGCTCCCGATGTATGGCCGCTACAATGTCGTCAAAATCCCGGGCCTGGGTTGGTCTGGCGATTACGAAATCACTCTCGTGATCCACTACGTCGCCGCCGTCGTGTTTTCGGCGGCCATCTTCTTCCATATCGTCTTTCACGTTCGCAGGTGTGAGCTCGCAGCGATGCCGAAGCGAGGCGACATCGCGGCAAGCTACAGGACGGTGGTGGCGATGCTTCTCGGCAGAAACGAGCCTCCAGCCGAGAAGTTCCTGCCGGAGCAGCGGGTCGCCTACGCCGCCATGGGGGCCGTCGCGCTGCTACTCATCGTCACGGGCGCCATAAAATCGTTCAAGAACCTTGGTCCCATCATCATCGAGCCAACGACCCTTCAGGTCGTCACATTGATCCACACCGCGAGCGCCATGCTCTTCATGCTGCTCGTGCTGGCTCACGTAGCAGCCTTCGTCATCAAGGCAAACAGGCCGCTGCTTCCTTCCATGTTTACTGGCACGGTAGACCGCGCTTATGCGGAGCATCGCCACCCATTGTGGAGATTCTCTGTACCGGACGCCGAAAGCGCTCCCGTCGAAACGGTGCAAGAGGAGACCCGGCCAGTGGCCGAGGCCGGCACCGCGAGTCCGAGAGAGCCGGTCACGCCGCATGTAACAAGGAAGACAGAGAGTAGTTCATCGAGCGCACAGGCCGCTCCGCATTTGAGTGAGGAGGCGGAGAGCAGCGCACCGAACTCGCAAGTGACGTGGCGACCAGCCGAGGCGAACCGCAGCGCACAGGACGCTCCGCGATTGACCGAGGAGGCGGAGAGCAGCACCGAACTCGCAAGTGACGAGGCAACCAGCCGAGGCAATGGGCGGCGTAGCGATTGACCACATGACAAAAGCGGCACCGCAGCGGTCCGAGGATGACTCGTCATCCCGGGACGGCCGGCCCCTCAAATCGTCTTCGGGCACCGACTGACCATCCGCCATGGACTACGGGCTCATCACGATATTCGGTGCCGGGCTATTCACCTTGGTCACTCCGTGCATCTTCCCCATGCTGCCCGTCTACCTTGCGCTCCTGCTCGGCACGAGCGTCGAGTCTGCAAGGACGCCGCGCCAGCGGTTTCGCCTCCTCGCCGCGGCGTCCTTCTTCGTTTCGGGCTTCAGCCTGGTCTTCACACTGCTCGGCCTCGGCGCCTCGAGCCTCGGCTCTCTGCTCCAAGAACACCGCGACCTCATGCTCATCGCCGGTGGGCTGCTCATAGCCCTCTTCGGGTTGAAGTACCTTGGGGTCCTTCGAGTGGGCCTTCTTGACCGGACAATGCAGATCGGCCAACCGGTCACTGCTTCCGGCGCATCCAGTAGCTTCCTCTTCGGTGTCGTCTTCGGCCTAGGCTGGACTCCCTGCGTTGGGCCTATTCTCGGCTCGGTCCTCACCTACACCGCCGCCACGGCCGGCGGCCCGATGTCCGGTGCGGGCTATCTCTTCGCCTACAGCATGGGCGTCGGCCTGCCGCTCATCGCCCTCAGTTTGGCCGCCGACCGACTCCTTCCCAGGCTTCGGAAGCTCAATCGTCATCTGCCGAGAATCGAGAAGGCAACCGGCATCATCATGCTCTGTACTGGTCTCGCACTTGGGGGGCCTCCCACGGCTCGCTTTCTGGCTGAAACGGCGAAGGACCCCCAAGTCCTTGTCATGAAGCAGCGCGATGCCGCGGCTGTCGCAGGCTCTGGTACCGAGAGAGTCGGCGCCTCGTCGGGCTTGCCCCGCGTAATCAAGTTCTTTGCGGAGAGCTGCCCCGCCTGCCGGAGAATGGAGCCTCATTTCAGGCAGCTCGAGGAAGACTGCGTGGGCAAGGCGGTCGAGGTGGTCTTTGTCGACGTGGGCGAACGGCGCAATTCCCGCCTGGTCAGGGAGCACGACATAAGAGCAGTGCCAACCGTGGTTCTACAGGACGGCGACGGAGCGGTGCAGGGTCGCTTCTTCGGAGAACGTGGCCTAGCCGATTTGCGAGCGGCGGCCGCGACCCTCTTGCGCTCGGACTGCGCCGGTGAAAGCGGGCGCGAGATCTCGGGTCGAGAGGATCTGCTTCTGTGCAAGACCGGCCCAGGAAACGACTCGACCAAGCCTGCCGAGGAGTGCGAGCTACTGAATGAATGAGGGGTTCATCCTCGTCGTCCCCGATGCGGACATGGCCTCTTGGTCGAGCTACCGCATCACCTGATGTGCTCGCACCGATGCGTGAAGCACGCGCCGTCATGGACCCCAAGAAGACCATATGTGAGCAAATCATGTATACAATCGCATCGTGCAGGTCCGGCACATACTATAAAGGGCTGAACCTCTTTACGATTAGCTCACGGGTTTACGACCTACAGATTCAGCGTTATGAGATAAAAGCGCGTTCGGTAGATGCTCTCAACCTCATATATGAAACGGTCCGTCCATGGTTCCAGAAAACATCAAGGTCCCCGAAGAGGTATCCTCGCTCCTCCAAGACGCAAAGAGCTGCGTTTGGTTCACTAGCAGGGCCCAGCTAGCCGAGGCCGCGGTAGGAGGCGCCGATAGTATCTCCTTTGAGGTCAAGTACGAGATCGAAGGCAAAGGCGAGTTCGTCGAGGCAGTAGTGCATCGCGTCGACAACGGCATATCCGCCAACTACACCGAGGCCAGCATGCGCCGGCGGGATCCCGACACTCTCGTGGTGGCGGATGACAAGCCGACCGACAAGCCAAGATACCGCAAGAGGTTCGGGAGCGATTTCGGATCGGTCCGGAAAGAGTCTCTGGATTGGCTCGCCAGTCAGGATCTGGCGTGCTTCGTCTTTCAGATAGGGCCCGCCGAGTTCGGCTATCACGGGATGGCTATCGCGCCGGCAAACGCCGCCTTCTTCTGTATGGGCCTAGGCATCCTCCAGAAGATAATCGACCCCAAGGATTGCCCCGAGAATATCGATATCTCGTCCATCATATATGTAGTGCCTCCCTTCAGGCACACTCACTTCGGTGGCGACCAAATCGTGGTTCACAACCGGACCGACAGTATCTACGAGGTCTTTTCCTACAATCTCTATCCGGGTCCCAGCGCAAAGAAGGGAATCTATGGCGTGCTGCTTTCGATTGGGGAGCGAGAAGGGTGGTCGGCTCCCCATTGCTCCAGCGTGCAGTCGACCAGCCCCTACGACAACACCATCAGCTTCATGCACGAGGGCGCAAGCGGAGGCGGGAAGAGCGAGATGCTACAGATCATCGTGCGCGAGCCCGATGGCTCCGTTCTCATCGGTGAGAGCATACTTACCGGAGAAAGACGGACCATAGGCATTCCGCTTCTGTGCAGCATCAACCCAGCATGCGACGATATGGGCATAGTTCATCCCGCTTATGGGACAGGAGGAATGCGTCTTCGCTTGATGGACGCCGAAAACGGATGGTTCATCCGTACCGACAGCGTCACCAGCTATGGCTGTGACCCACAGCTCGAGAAGCTGACCATCAACGCCGAGGAGCCGCTCCTATTCTTGAACATTCGTTCTAACCCTGGCGGCACCGCCTTGATCTGGAACCACGTCGAGGACGAGCCGGGCAAGCCGTGTCCCAATCCCAGAGTGGTAGTGCCGCGCGAGCTATTCCCGGGTGTGGTCAAGGAGCCCGTCTCGATCGATGTCAGAAGCTTTGGAGTGCGGACACCACCTTGCACCAAGGACCAACCCACCTACGGAATCGTAGGCTTGTTCCACCTGCTTCCGCCGGCGCTGGCCTGGCTCTGGCGGTTGGTCTCTCCCCGTGGTCACGCCAACCCCAGCATCGTGGACTCCGACAAGATGGGCAGCGAAGGCGTCGGATCATACTGGCCCTTTGCCACCGGCCTCATGGTTAGCCACGCCAACCTTCTCTTGAAGCAGATTGTCGACAATACAATGACTCAGTATGTGCTTACGCCCAATCAGCACATCGGAACCTGGAAGGTCGGCTTCAAGCCGCAACTTCTCATGCGTGAGTATTTGACGCGCAGAGGTAACGCCAAGTTTCTAAGGGAGCAGTACCAACCGGCTAGATGCCCCTTGTTGGGTTACGAACTCAACTACCTGACAATCGAGGGCAACAAGATTCCCTCGCGGTTCTTGAAAGTCTATCGGCAAGACGGCGTGGGCGAGGCCGGCTATGATGCGGGCGCGAAGATCCTCGCCTCGTTCTTCA
>SKWY01000272.1 GCA_007128675.1 Deltaproteobacteria bacterium
AGCCCAATCCATGGCATCATGACTCGTTGAAGCTCGATTTGTTCCCAAATATTGAACATCAGCACTTCGTCCTGACAGAGACTCGCGCCCTGTACTGGGTCCGCTGATGCGATTACCAGCCGAAGACAAAGGTCGCGCATGTTCTGTGGCGTAACGTTCAGCTGGGCGTTCTTATCCGTGTAGACGGTGAGCCTGTCGCCGAATGCAGCCATGAAGTAGTCGCCGATTCCGGCGATCATGAACATCTCATCGAGGCTGTCCAGGGGAGCATTCTTCGGCTCATACCGTGGGTCGTGTCGAGAGTAATAATAGGTTGCGTCACCTGTTCCTGGCACGAACTCGGGACCAGCCTCTCCTATGACGAGATTGCTCATGGTGCGAGATTCGTCGATGTAGGCTCTTATGGACAGGACCGTATCGGGACGGGTCATTCTCACGCCGTGTCGATCCGTTTCATCGAAGATGAAATCGTAGCGGGGATCCTGAAGAAGCGACATGAGCTGAATCAGAGAGACGCGTACTTGACGATCGAGTCCAACTAGCTGATTGATGTTCACCTTGCTTTCTTCGTCTACGATCTCGACGGTAAAGCCGCCCTCGAAATCGCCAAAAGGAGTGAGAATTGGTCCGTCAGTAAGAGCCATCTCATCTTCCATGGGCGTCCCGGCTAGCCCTATGAACATCTGAATGAGACCGGAGTCGAGAGGGATCAGCTCCCACAGACGAATGCCCATGCCTCCCTGGCTCTGGTCGCTGCCGGATTGGTCGAGCATGCCCGCGATATCACCGAGCCCGTCCATTCCATCTAGTCCGCCGAGCATCCCAGCGAGACCCGGGATCTGGATCTGGTCCACCTGATGCTGGAAGGAAAGGAGGAGTCGAGAGAGCTCGATTCCGCTTCTTGCCATGTAGTAGGAACGCAGCTCATCACGAGCGTGAGCGGCAAGCCTCATGTTCACGGTCTCGCCGTAATTGAACTCGACTGTGAGGGCTGTCAGTATGGCGATGACCGTAATGACCATTATGAGCGCCACACCCCTTTGGTTGTGGACAGCCCCGCCGCTGCCACGAGGCCTTTGGCGTGGAGTTCTCTTGTTTGCAGGCTCGATAACGGTCATGACAATTACCAGCGCAGGGGACGGGTGAGCATTACCCGTGTCTGAGTAGTGTAAGTGCGTTCGATTCCATCTGGGTCCACGGCCGTCACCATCATTCGGATTCTGGAGGGGATCTGCTCGTGGTGCTCGCTTCGTCGGGTGTCGTACTCACCCATCCATCGTTCTCGTTCTGGATCCCACCATTCGACTCTAAATCCAGATATGTTCTCCAAGAGAACGGCGACTTCGCCATCGCGGTCCCATCGGTCGTCGATATAGTTCTTTTGGCGACGATAGAGATGTGTGGCACCATGCTGGTCACGTTCGATGAAGTAGTCGACGAGTGCCTGATCACTAACCTTTTCGTCTAGGTAGAGCCTCCGGTTGACGAAGCCTGTGAAAACGATGCGACCACGGTCTCCGCGGTCCTGAATGAAAAACATCGTTGGGCGAGAGCTCGGATCGTCTGTTCTGAAGCGGTTTGGATCATAGTTTTCCGAAATGAAGGCGGTGCTCACCTCTCTGGCCATTCGATTCATGGCCACTCGAACACCATGCCAATGCTCGCGAGCCTCCTCTAGTTGACTGCTGACATGTATGAGACGGCCGAATGAGGCCACTACTAGGGTGCTCATCAAGGCGACTATGAAGACGGCAAGCATGACCTCTATGAGGGTGAACCCTCTTGATAGGTTGTTGTTCCAAGGATCGAAAGCCGGGGCCGGTCTGGTTGGTTGCGACAGTCGCCCAGTTGCAGCCAAGGGTTTGGCCCGGAGGAGAAGACTCATCGTTCACCTCTGGATGGGAGGGTGCCTCTCCGGTCGATGTCTAGATGTGGCCTGGCATCCCCGCCACGCGGCAAAATCCGATCGATGACTCCTGGGCGTCCTCGATCCTGGACGGAATCCTGGACGGACCTTTGAAGCTCTTCCCTAGCGCGCTCCTCGGTTCCGCCAGGAACTCCTTGTCCCTCGAGACGAACTATATGTGTTACGACACTGAATTCGGAGGGACCGGTGACGTCCCTCCACCCAATGGTCAAACGAACTTCTCTGACGCTTTCCTGCAACGTGTCGAGAAGGCCTTGGAGTTGACCTTGAATCAATCCTCCTACGCCGGAATCGGTCATCTCTCCCAAACCGCCGAGCATTGAGGCTTCGCTCTCCGCTTCGCCGCCCAAAAAACCCATGGCCTGACCCAAAAGGCCCTCGATGCTGCTGGCGTCCATGCCGAGATTGGGTTTGACCACCTCTACTCTCCACCAGTATCCCGGATACCCCTCCTCTTCGAAGTTTCCTTCTGTCTGTTCGTCGAACTCTGGCAGACCCTCGTCGAGTAGATATTCCTCTATGTCGATCATTTTGGATCGAGCCAGCAGGGTGGCAACCGTGAGGTGTTTGGAATGATTGTGGACGCTTACGGTTCCGCTATGAAGATTTAGGATTGCTACCAGGCTCATGGAGAGAATGGCTAACGAAACCATGACCTCTAGGAGAGTGAAGCCGCGACGAGAGCCACTTCGAGCTGCACAATCTTCGAGAGAGGATTGTGGTGTCCCGCAGTGGTGTTTGGAGCGAGAGCCCGATGAGAGGGGCGAAGAGAAGGGGGAGGGGGACGCGGAATCCTGAGAAGAAGGAGTTTCTCCACGAATATGTCCTTGCCAATCGACAAGTAGAACAAGGAGGCTGGTGAGATGCCTATTCACGAGGCACCTCCTTCCATCCGTAGATTATCCGAACCCGGCCCGTGAGCGGCTGGACATCCAGGGTGTAGGCGTTCTCCCGTGGATCGACCAGGTAGATCAATGCGCGCTGCGTTTCTCCGGTGGGAAAGAAGTAGAGATACGCCTCACCATCCGTCACTTCCTCGGTGACTCTAGGGGTCCATACCCCGGCAATGTGGACTCCGGTGGAGAGCCGGGCAGGTTGAATGGTGCGGGAAGCAAACTGACTCCAACGTGCCCGCTCCTTGATTCGGCGCTCCAGGGAGTCGTCCTCTCGTGAGAACCGGTCGCTCCAGTCATCGTCACGGAAGTCTCGATCGACGACTCCTCGACTGACTCGCTGTACCTCTGCGTCGAGTCGCGGGGTCTCGTCAGTGCACTCCGCTGCCCAGCCATCACCGTCTTCCTCTCCCATCGAGAAAACGATGCGGCAGGTGCGACCCGTAATCGCCGCATGATTGTAGAGGTATGCAATTGCTCCCGCAAGGCGGCCCGTCTCCTCGCGAACGCGCATTCCGGTAACCGAATGGACGGATTGCACGGACAGGGCCATGAGACCACCGACAACCAGTAGAGCAACCAAGAGCTCGATCAAGGTCAGACCACGTTGTCCGACACGATTCCTCTTTGCACAGCTAGAGGCGAGGGACGCACCCGTGTCGAATCGGCAACATTGATCTCTTGATGTGGCACTCATGTGTCCCATGGCGAGTTCATCGTCTCTGAGGAAAACCGAAAAGCTAGCGAGCTCCCCGTTCGAACTGCCCATAAAAGATGTCCGCAGCGTCTCCAGTTCCTCCCGGCTGTCCGTTCGCCCCATAAGTACCTATGTCTGGTCCATCTGGATTCTGTACGCCGGGGTACCGATACACGTAGGGATTCCCCCAGGGATCCCTTGGTTGATGGTCGAGAAATCGCTCGGAGACGAGAGCGCCGATTCCCTCGTCAGTAGAGGGGTAACGCGAGTACTTGTTGTAAAAGAGATCAGCGGCGTTCTTTATCGTCATGATATCGGTTCTGGCCTGTTGAACGCGTGCTTCACGCAACTGCGGAATCACCGCTACGGCCACGGCCGCCGCAACCATCCCGATGATGGTAATGACGACCATGATTTCGATCAATGTCATGCCGCGTGCGGAAGAGGAGGAGGCGAGCCTCTGCCTCATGCGACACATTTGGTTGTTCATGGTATGAGCTCCTTCCGAAACGTGAGAAAGGTCTTCTCTAGTTGAATGCTGGATTGGTAATTGGGGTTTGGCTCAAAGGCGTACGAATCTTTTCGGACTGAATGAGTCGTCCAGACGAGAGCGATGGTTATGGCGAGAAAGATAGTCATGGCCAAGGCTCTGAAGGCCGTATCAATGATTGTGTCGCCACTAACGAGATCACGTAACGAGGTCATGTCGGTTCTCAAGACTAGATTAGTTAGGCCTGAATCATTGTGTTCAGGCGAAGGATAGGCATCAGAATCGAAAAGACGATGAAGGCGACGATGCCTCCCATCAAGACAATGAGTACCGGTTCGAGTAGGCTCGTCAGGCCCTCGATACGAGTCTCCACCTGACCCTCGTATGCCTCGGCGATGTTCTGAAGCATCTCTTCCAGCTGGCCCGAGCGCTCACCAATCGCGACCATGTGATAGACGAGCGGTGTGAACTCTCCGGAGCGTTTAAGAGGCGCCGCAATCGATTCTCCTTCCTGAATAGCCTCTCGCGCCTCGTCAATGATGCGGGCAAGGACGACGTTGTTCAAAACATTACGAACAATGTTCAGTGCGGCGACTATTGGTACGCCGGAACGCAAGAGGGTTCCCAGGGTACGGGAGAATCGAGCCATGGCCAGCATACGGATGACGCTACCGAATACTGGGGCGCGAAGCAGAAAACGGTGCCAAACGGCTTGACCCGATTCGATTCGGATCCACCAGCGGAACAAGAAAGCGAACACTACTATGGCAAGAACCATCAGCCACCAGTAGGATTGGGCCAAGTCCGCCGACTTAATGAGGGCTCGCGTGGTCCAGGGAAGGATGGCTCCGCTCTGCTCGAACATTTGGGTGACCTTGGGGACCACTACTGTCATGAGAATGGCCAAAATTGTCACGCCAATGAGGACCATGATCGCCGGATACATCATGGCTCCCGATACTTTTTGGCGTAGCCTCGATTGTCCCTCGGTGAAGGATGCCAGCCGCACCAGAACGACGTCTAGAGCTCCCGAACTCTCACCGGCGCGAACCATGTTCACATATATATGGCTGAAAATCTTTGGATGCTCCTCCAACGCATCTCCGAGAGACGTTCCCTCGTTGACTCTCTGTTTCACTCGGCCCACTACACGCTTGAGAGTGGGATGGTCGACCTGATCTTGAAGGGCGGTGAGTCCTTCAACCAGTGGAACACCCGAGCCCACCAACGTCGCAAGCTGCCGAGTCATGATGGCTATGTCCTCGGTCCCGACTCGCCCCCGAATCTTGCCGAGGTCTACTTCTTGCGAAAGCAAATCCTTGTTGCTGCTGCTCGCTCCCTCCTGAATGGAGGTAATGTAGACCCCCTCGCGTTTGAGGAGGCCACGAAGAGCACGAGCGCTGTCAGCGTCGCGCAAGCCCTTGATTTGGCGTCCGGCCTCGTTCAGGCCAGTGTACTCGTAAACCGGCACTTATCGCCCTCTCCATTCCTGGCGTTAGACAATGGTATCTCGAGTCGTACGGAGGACCTCTTCCACCGTAGTCAAGCCATCGAGCACCTTCTGCGCTCCATGCTCCTTCAAAGTGAGCATTCCTCTAGCCACTGCTTCTCGTTTGATTCCGTTTGCGTCCATGTTCTTCAAGACATGGCTACGGATGTCGTCATCGACATTCATCAACTCATAAATGCCGGTGCGGCCCCGGTAGCCGGTCTCGCTGCACTTCTGGCAGCCAACGGCGCGATAGATGGTATGATTTCGAGCTTCTTCGGCCCAATTGTTCGTCAATCCCAGCTCGGCGATCTCCGCTTCAGTCGGTGTATGAGGCTCTTTACAGTTGGTGCATACGAGTCGGAGCAGTCTCTGAGCCATTATTCCTATCAAGGAGCTGGCCACGAGAAATGGTTCGACCCCCATGTCCACTAGCCTCGTAACTGCGGAGGCTGCATCGTTGGTATGGATGGTGGAGAGCACCAGGTGGCCGGTCAGTGATGCCTGAATGGCTATCTCGGCGGTCTCCAGATCACGAATTTCGCCAACCATGATGATGTCCGGATCCTGCCGCAGGAAATGGCGAAGTCCAGAGGCGAATGTGAGCTGGATCTTGGAGTTGACCTGCATCTGGCCGATGCCGGCAAGCTGATACTCAACTGGATCCTCTACTGTGAGAATGTTCTTGTCTGGCGAGTTTATGCGAGAGAGACAGGCATAAAGAGTCGTGGTCTTACCGCTACCCGTAGGTCCGGTTACCAGCAGAATCCCATGAGGCCTCTGAATCAATGAGGCCATGGTTTTGAACTGCGCCTGCGAAAAACCGATATCGGTCAGCTCCATCAGAACCGCCGAGCGATCCAATAGACGCATAACTACTCGTTCGCCATAGCTCGTTGGAATCGTGGAAACACGGATGTCCACATCCTTGCCGGCGATCTTGATTCGAATTCGACCATCCTGCGGAAGACGCTTTTCGGCGATGTTCATATTGGCCATTATCTTGACCCTACTGATAATGGAGGCCTGAAAGCGTTTCGGGGGCTTGATGACTTCTTGCAAGACGCCGTCGATTCGGAAACGGACTATCAGTTCGCGTTCTTGAGGTTCGATATGGATATCGCTGGCGCGCTCTTTTACCGAGCGAAAGAGAAGTGAGTTGACGAGACGGATGATAGGGGCTTCTTCAGTGGAAACGTCGAGAAGGTCCTGGGGCTCCTCGAGTTCATGAGCGAGCTCATCTAGATCCTCGGTGGTTTCGAGATCTTCGACCAGGCGCTGCGTTTCGTTGCTCGCTCGATCGTAGACGGCGTTGATGGCGTCGATGATTTTCTGAGGTGGAGCAAGAAAAGGGGCTGGAGGCGCAGCTAGCAGCATGTTGAGATCGTCGAGGGCGGCGACCTCCAATGGATCGGCGACCACGGTCTCGACCTGTCCAAGCTCATCTCTACGTAGCGGAAGCATGCGATACTGCTTGGCGAAGTTGATCGGAACCTTGTTGATGAGGTCGGGCTCGGCCTCATCTATTGGAATGGAGTCGAGTAATGGCAAGTCGAGCTGAATTGACAATGCTCGGTAGATATCCTCTTCTTCCACGGCCTTCATGGAGAGCAGAATCTCCCCAAGGCGCCCACCCTTCTCCTCTTGCACGGAAAGGGCTTCATCAATCTTTGATATGGAAATCCCGCAGGTCGCGATCAATATCTCACCAATGGGGCGACCTCTCAAATGCTCGGATCCCAGCTGAATCTGAGCGGTTTGGCCCCGACCTGCAAGGCTAGTTTCGCGAGCCTCCTCATTCACGGCGCCGACCCCTCCTCCGAAGACTCCTGTTGGATGCTTTCGTCATTCTCGTCATCCTCGATGGGTCTACCATCAGGGCCTATCAGCTCGGAATCGAAGGTTCTGGTCGGCTGGATGATCTGAACTCCACGTCCGGGACCATCGTTCTCTGGAGCGAGACGCTCTTCCTCCAGGGTTCGCTGAATCTCGCCAAGCGGTCCGACCTTCCGAGCGAAGTCAACGCTAACCTCCGAGTAGTCGTTCACCCCGTAGAACTGCTCGATGAACTCCTGACGTTCTTCGAGCTTCTGCTCGAAGATTCTACGGAAATCACTTTCGTCCTTGATGATGTAGGGGGTCAGGAAGAGCAAGAGGTTGGTCTTGACTGCCCTTACCTCCGAGGTTCGGAACAGACGTCCAATGACGGGGACGTCGCCGAGCAAGGGCACCTTGGAAACCGACTCCACATTACGCTCCTGCATCAGGCCGCCGAGGACGATGGTCTGGCCGTCACGAGCAACGACGGTGGTCTTCGCGGTTCGCCGACTGGTAGTTGGCCCGAGAGTGCGATCCACGGAGGCGATCTCTTCGATCTGCTCGTCGATCTCGAGGCGAACGAAGTCGCTCTCATTGATTTGTGGTCTGATTCGAAGTCGAAGCTCCACGTTTTGTCGCTGGATCGGAGCATACAGGCTGCCCAGGCCTCCCAGACCCGAGAAGCTTCGCAATAGAGAATCGGCGGTGGCGCCTTCGGTGCCGGCACCACCGAGCAGGTTGCTAACTCCCTGGGGGGCGAAGCCTGCTTGGAATGGAACATTCTGGCCCACGGAGATCTCGGCTTCTTCGTTGTCGCTAGTAAGGATATGGGGAGTCGAGAGTACGTTCACGTTGCTGTCGCGTTGCAGTGCATGGAGAACGGCGCCAAAAGAAGGAACTCCTCCTCCGGCAAACCCTTCCGTCCCAGGGACGCTGGGACCCTGAATCCCGGCCAAAAAGCCGCCAAACTGTAGCAGCGAGGCGAGCGAGAGGGAGTTGAGACCACCTAGCTGCGTGCCGGCAAGGAGAGGAGCCTCTTCCCCGCGAATAGAAGGTGCCTGACCCGTGTGAAAGGCTATACCCAACTCTTTCGCGACATCGGCGCTGACCTCCATGATTACCGCCTCAACGAAGACCTGCCTGCGAGGAATATCGAGCTGCTCGATGACCCTTCGCAGCGCACGGTAGTCGTTGAAGCTGCTGACTATTACCAGAGAGTTGGTTCCGCTATCGGCGGAGATGCGCATCTCGCCCTCGAAGAGCTCTGCGGTGGTGCCGCCGTTGCCGGCTTGTCCGCTAGTTCTTCCTCTCTGGGTACGGGCGGTTTGACCGGTAGCCGCAAGCGTGGAGAGCGTGGATGCCAGCTCCTCGGCGTTCGCGTTCATGAGGTAGTGGACGTGGACCTGTCCTTCTCCCTCGGTTGGGATGTCGAGGTGAGAGATGATCTCCTCTATTCGAGCGAACGAGCGCTCATCGGCGATCACTATTATCTTGTTGGTTCTTTCATCCGCGATGACCTTGGATATATCCACCTCTTGCTGCTGCTCCGTTTGGGCCTGCTGAGCTCGTCGGGCGGCGGCCCTACGCTGGGCCGGGGTGCGTGCCTGCTGGGTGGGGCGGGCGGTCGTGCCCGTTTGCTGAAAGATCTCCATCAGCTTCTGTGCGATGTCTGGCGCGGAAGCATAATGAATCTGCAGAATACGGATCTCGTCTGCTCCGCTTCCGGCCTGGTCGAGTTGGCGCATTATGCGCTCGATTCTGTGAAGGTTCAGGCCGACGTCGGTTATGATCAGGATATCCGGAGGGAACGTCTGAACCTCTCCATCGCGGCTGATGAAGGAGCTGGCTATCCCGCTGACCTGATCCGCCTCGACGTGCTCGAGCCGGAAGATGCGCGTAACCATGTTCTCGTTGAGAAGCCAGGTGCCATCTTCATCGACCACGGTCGCGATATTCGATCTGATAGCGTCCTTTTTGGGGACAATCTTTCGAAAACGTCCAACTTGATAGACCGCGAACCCCGCAGTCTCCAGAGCGGAAAGAAACGCTGCGTACATCTCGTTCGCACTCACTGGGGTTGGAGAGAGAATGGTGATCTTTCCGCGCAGGTTGTCCGGCAGAATGAAGTTGTAACCGGTCACATCGCTGATTGTTTTGACTACCTCGGCGATGTCGGCCTCATCGAAGTCGAGGCGCATCGGCATGTTGCCTCTTTGCACGGCCTGTCGACGCTCGGTGGTTCGCTGTTCGTTGTCATCTTCGTCCTCGGTTCGGCTCGGACGCACAGGGGTTTGAGCGGTCTCGGTGCGGGTGGGGGGCGAGACCGTGGGCCTACGCGGTTGAGCCGTGCCGGGGCGTCTTTGAGCCTCGCCGGCGTGGGGGGCCAGCAAGAGAGGCGCGAGACATATCAGGGGGATTAGACGTGATTTGATGCTATGCATAGGATCTGTTTGGGGCGGGCGCCGGTTGCTCGGCGCGTGTGGCTGCTATGGGGGCTTTTGCAATGGGGCCCGTGGTATTGCTTTCACTTGGAGTTCGAGCAACGGGGCGGGGTAGGTTCATCGGGAGGTAACACGATTCAGGCAGGGTTTGAGTGCCGCGAGCCGAGATGGCTCTATTGAATGTTGTAGACCTTTCGGATCGATTGACCCCGTCTCTCCAGCTCTACCTCTACCCTGCTGGACTCACGTAGACGCTGATAGACCTCGAGAGCGCGATCGGGGCTGTTGATCTCGAATCCATTGATCTTTCGCACCACGTCACCGTTTTGGATGCCTATCTGGGAATAGATCGAGCCAGGCCGAATGCTGAAGAGCCTGAAGCCCTGGGCGACTCCATCCTCGAAGGCCGGCACAATTCGGGCCTGAGTTGCGATGGTGTTCAGGTTGGACAAAGTGCTCTCGATTGCGTCTTTTGTCACGGCGTACTCGTTATCTCCGGTTCTCTTGATGGAGTCCGAGAGGTCCGGGCCCGAGGAAGTCGGTCGTTCAGGTCTACCCCGCCTTCCGGTTGCCGTTGGCCTTTGCCGTGTCGCCGATGCCACGGCTGGAGCAGAGCCCTCCTCCTTTTCACCATCCATCTCCAGGTACTCCGTACGATCTTCGTTGCGAACGAGAACCCTTCTTCGTTCCACGCGGAGCACCTCGGCCGAGCCCATCAGAAGATCCCCAACGCCGTAGACCGCAGTGCTTCTCTCGTTGTTGTCGGTTATTAGAGCTACCGAGTAGTGCTTGGGCCTTGCCTCAACCGTGGCAACGAGGGTGGCATTCAGGGTGGTAGGAATCTCCTCACCAAGGTCTACCACCTCCTCGGGCTCCTCTGGCTCGGGCTCTGGCTCGTCCGAGGGCAGCCCTACGCCGAACAGGCCGGCAAGGCCCTTCGCGTTGACCGTCGTCGATACGGCATGAACCGAGCGGGGCCGTTCCGGTTCAGCTGTCTCCAGTTTTTGCGGCTCGGCAAGATGGACCGCCGACAAAGCGCTTACGGTTCTGCCCGCAACGGCTCCTGCAAGGATGACGACGAGTACGTTCAGAGTCCATGCGTAGCGTTTCAGGAAGATTTCCATGGCATTCCCTTTCTTCTCCCCAAGGGAACAGCAACTTTCGTGCCAGGGCCTCTGTCTTCCGTAAACGCCGAATAATAGGGGCCAGACAGGGTGAGCCCATCGATGGGGGCGTGGTGCGTCGGACAATGTGTCACGGGGCCTCGAACCATCGACGGGTCCGTGACATTCTGTCCATCGACAATCGAGCTGCCGCCCATCGCTGGGCTCGAAGTTCCCAGGCCTTTGATCGGTGGCTATTCCGGATAGGGGCTACTCTTTTGTCGTCTCCTCCGGGTTCTCCTTCCGGGAGTCTTCAAGGAGGGCTCCGATCTCGGGGCTGCCCCGGAGCCTATCGAAGGTCGGGTCCTCTGTGAGCCATGCGCGTGCTCGATCCGGATCTCCGCGAAAGCACTGATCAAGCATCCGGAGGGCTTTCTCGTCCTGTCTCCAAAGCGTGTAGAGCGTCGCCAGACCGTAAAGTGCGTAAAGGTCCTCGGGGCGGAGCGCTAGCGCGGCCAAAAAAGCGCGTTCTGCCTCGGCGAAGAAGCCCTTTCTGCTGAAGCATACACCAAGGTCCAGATGAGCCTCGAAGTTCTCGGGCTCCAGTCTGACGACCTCCCGAAGCAGCCCAATGGCCCTTCGAACATCGTTCTCGTCGATGAGAATCAGTGCGAGTTCGTGTTTTGGAAAGGCGTCGTCTGGATCCAGCTCGATGGCCATGTTCAGCTCGTTGGTGGCCTCTTCGAGGCGGCCCATGTCGGCTAGCACAAGGCCTAGAGAGAGACGAGCGTCAGGGAGCTCCGGATCGGTTTCTAGCGCTTCGCGAAGCTCTCCCTCGGCCATCTCGAGGCCATTGTTCATAAGAAAGCTTGCGAGGTTGTAGTGCCCGGCGGCGGCTTCCGGCTCGAGCTCGATGCTGCGAAGGTAGGCCGAGAGGGCCTCTCGCCATTGCTTCTTTTCCGCTAGAACCCCAGCCAGGTTGTCCCATGCATGGCTGGAAGAGGGATCGAGATTTATGGCCTTTCTGAAGTACCGGATTGCTTCGTCGAGCCAGCCGCGGTCGGCGAACTCGATCCCTTTCGAGTTCATCTCGTCGGATAGTGCGGGATTCTCCGGTTGGTCGCGGTCGTGGCTCATTTGGCAGTCATCGTAATCCGAAAGAATGATTGTCGCATCTTTCAAACTGGGCGGCTCTGACCTGTCCGGCTCCGAGACTTGATTCCGTCAAGGCGCCAGCCCTCATGGGAACCCCGATGCTGGAGGGTAGGGCCCCTCGCAACGATGACTGAGGCCAGGGAAAGGCTAGGCTATTCCGCTCTTGACGAAATGACGGGAGTTTCAGGAAAAAAGAGGTTGACCAGTTCTACTGAATATCGTATTGTCCATATAGTCCAGTGAGAGGAAGCTATTCACTGGAATATACAGAAGCGATAACACTCAGTGGAAATGATCCATTTTACCCCAAAAGAAATAGAGGGACTGGAGGCTAGGTATCCCGAGGGACTATCATCCCGAGAGATCATCGATCTTTTCCAGTCTAGAGGCGTGCGGCTGAGCGAAGCTACCTTTCGCAAGTACGTTCAAATCGGTTTATTGCCACGCAGCAGCAAGAGGGTCGGCGAAAAAGGAAAACACAAGGGATCGCGTGGAGTGTACCCCGTGGGGGTCGTGCGACGTTTGAACCTAATCAGGAAGATGATGCAGGAAGGGATGACTCTCGAGGATATTCGAAACTCTTTTCTGGCCTTTCGGAATGACATAGATGCACTTCAGGATGCGTTTGATACTCTTTTTCGTGATTTCGAGATGCATTTACGCACAAGAAAGATTTCGGATGATAGACGAAGGACGATCAAGCAGCAGTTTCAAGAGACACGTAGGACCGCAACCTTACTCGTGCGCCGGCTCGAAAAGATTGGCTCGGCGATCGCTGCTGGACCGGTTGTGAGTTCCGATGGGGCGGGCTGAATAGTCAACTTGGTGCTCGGGCGTGCTGGAGCTGGCGGGGCTGGCGCGACCATATGAAATGGACCCCGCGATGCGAGGAAGTGAACATGGTGAGAGACGATCTCGACGGCTTGAATGAGGGTGACGATAAGCGACGTCGCAGCAAGACCATGTCTCGAAAAGAGATGGCGCGCCAGATGCGACGTGAGCGCGCCGGCGGCAGTGATGAAAGTCTCGGCACATTGATGAGCGAGGTTGCCCAGATTAGGCCCAAGAGTCGATCGGAATGTGTGAGCCTCGAGCGGCCATGCTTGTTTGTGTCCTGCAAGTACCATCTGTATCTGGACGTCAACCCTAGGACCGGCTCGATCAAGCTCAATTTTCCGGAGAAGGAGATCTGGGAGATTGGTGAAACATGCGCGCTGGATGTTGCCGATAAGGGGGGGATCACTTTGGAGGAGGTCGGCGACATAATGAATTTGACGAGGGAGCGCATCCGACAGGTGGAGGCCAGCGGACTCGGCAAGATAAAGGGCGCGACTTGTCCGGAGGACGAAACTGAATGATGGCTCCTTGCCGCCTGACGGCTCAAAGGTCCATGGCCCGGGCGTGATCGTCGAGTTGCAACGATTCCTCGTTGTTTTCTTTGTGGGTTGCGAACGGGGCATTCGCTGCCACCTCTGTCGGGTGCTTGAAGCGCTTGGTCTTGGCTGGGACGGAATTGCCGCCGGCGAAGAGCCCGGCAAGCACGATGGATTACGTCCCGAAAGGCCTTGAGCTGCACCTGCTGAACCGTGGTCGCCGCGGGCGCTGTCTCCATTCTCTGCCTCGACGAGAGATAGAGTTCGCCGTTTCGCGAAGCCCCGGAGGGCCGGCTCCTTCTCGACGCTGGAGGCCTGCCCGGCAATCCCTAGGCCTTGGCCACGGGCTCGGGGCTGTTTTGCGCCCAGGAAGAGTGCACCAAAGCCCCAGATGAGAGACTGGAGCAGTCCACTTTGGACTTCTTCACTTCGTGTCGCCTCGAGAATCGATGCCTTCAGGAGTTCTCACCAAGCAATTTGTACCAAGGTGGAAGGATCCCTCAGAGGTTGCCTCCTTGACACATTCCATGACGGGAGTTTAGTGTCCCAGGTTCACTAAACGGACCCCGAGATGGTCTCGGAGGTTCGCCCGAACGTCGTATGCCCCCGCGGCGTCGGATGAATGACCAGGGGCGCATCGCAGGAAGCAGCATACATGAGCACCGATAACCCGGCGCAGACGAGCGCCGACCCGACCCAGACGAACGGCGAGCCCACCCAGGTTGCCGCAGACACGGAAGACTTCGCCTCCATGTTCGAGGAGAGCCTCAAGGAGTCGGCGGACATTCAAGAGGGCGAGATTGTCAAGGGACGGGTGATTCAGCTCACCAAGGACTTTGCCATTGTCGATATCGGATTCAAGAGTGAGGGACAGATCCCCCTCTCTGAGTTCGCCACCCATGATGGTGAGCTTCAGCTCGCCGAGGGCGATGAGATAGACGTCCTTCTCGAGTCTCGGGAGAACGAGACGGGAATGTGCGTGCTTTCCAAGGAGAAGGCCGACAAGATGAAGGTCTGGGACGATATCAGCGCCGCTTGCGAGCGTGACGAAATCGTCGAGGGCACGATCATCGGTCGCGTAAAGGGCGGCTTGTCCGTCGATATCGGTGTAAAGGCCTTTCTTCCTGGCTCCCAGGTCGACCTTCGTCCAGTCCGGAACCTCGAGAAGCTGATCGGTGAGAAGTTCCCCTTCAAGGTCATCAAGTTCAACAAGAAGCGTGGCAACATAGTTCTGTCACGACGGGTCCTTCTGGAAGAGGAGCGCGAGGAGCAGAAGAAGGTGACCTTGCAGCAACTCGAGGAGGGCGCCGTGATGGACGGGGTCGTCAAGAACCTTACCGAGTACGGTGCCTTCATCGACCTTGGTGGAATCGATGGCCTTCTCCATATCACCGACATGAGCTGGGGGCGTGTCGGCCATCCCAGTGAGTTGTTCAATGTTGGAGACACGCTGAGAGTGATGGTCCTCAAGTTTGACTCGGAGAGCGAGCGAGTCTCTCTTGGTCTCAAGCAGATTCAAGAGGATCCGTGGAATCGCGCCGACGAAAAGTACCCACCGGGCACTCGCGTGGCCGGCAAGGTAGTGAGCCTCACCGACTACGGTGCCTTCATCGAGCTGGAGGAGGGGGTCGAAGGCCTCGTTCACGTCTCCGAGATGAGCTGGACCCAACGAGTCAAGCATCCATCGAAGCTGGTGAACGTAGGGGACGACGTCGAGGCCATGGTGCTCGATATCGACACGAGTCAGAAGCGAATCAGCCTCGGCATCAAGCAGATCGTACCCAACCCCTGGACCCTCTTGGAGGAGAAGTACCCGATAGGCTCGGTGATCAAGGGGCAGGTGAGAAACGTAACCGACTTCGGTGTTTTCGTTGGTGTCGAGGAAGGTATCGACGGCCTGGTGCACGTCTCGGACATCTCATGGACCCATAGGGTGAAGCACCCCTCGGAGCTTTACAAGAAGGGTGACGTGGTCGAAGCGGTGGTTCTACACATCGACGTCGAGAACGAGCGCTTCAGTCTGGGTATCAAGCAGCTTCATCCAGATCCCTGGGAGACTTTGGCCGAGCGTTATCCTGTCGGCTCGAGAGTACAGGGCAAGGTTACCAAGGTTACCGATTTCGGTGCCTTCGTCGAGATCGAGCCTGGGATCGAGGGGCTGGTCCACGTGTCCGAGATGCGTGAGGGCGAGCGTGTAGACAACCCCAGGGAGGTCATTCGTGAGAGCGAGGACGTGGCCGTCAAGATCATCGACCTAGATTCGAACGATCGAAGAATCGGCCTTTCCATAAAGGCTCTACAGGCCGCTGGCGAAGAGGATTACCAGGAGTTTCTCCAGCAGCAGGGCTCGGCTACTGCCAGACTTGGTGATTTGATGGCCGAAAGGCTCAAGATGGATGCGGAGGCGCAGTCCACCGAGTCCGAACAAACGGAAGGTGCGGCGACAGAGGCCACCGAGTCCGAACAAACGGAAGGTGCGGCGACAGAAGAGGCCACCGAGTCCGAACAAACGGAAGGTGCGGCGACAGAGAGCACCGAGGCGGAGCAAACAGAGGGAGCGGCCACGGACAGCGCAGAAGGCTGGGAAGCTGCTTCCGAGACTCAAGAGCCGGCGGGGCAGGAGACCGTGGCGGCCGATGAGCCGAGATCCGAGCAAGAAGGCTCCGATGAAAGTGGTGAGCCCGAGGCCTCCAAGGAGCCTTCCGAAGGCTGAATGCTTCCGACAAGCTTCAGTTTTTCTGGGCCCCGGGTCGCTGATGCGTCTCGGGGCCCGAGTCTTTGTGGCAAGGCTCTTCTAGCATTGCTGTGCTCGCATCAATAGGGTATTCACTCTTCTCATGGACAAGCGCGCCATCACGGTTCTGGCCTTCATCTTCGGCGGCCTCTTCCTCGTGTTTTTTGCCTTCCTCGCACTTGCGTTGACGGCTGTTCGGGCCCCAGATGGTCGAGTCTCCAGGGCTCCTCAAGTCGGCGTGGTCGAGATTGATGACGTCATCATGGACTCGAAACGGACCCGGGAGGCACTGGACAGGTTTCGGAAGGACTCGCGGATTCGAGGAGTCATCGTCCGTGTCGACACTCCTGGCGGAGCCGTTGCTCCAACGCAAGAGATCCACGATGCAATCATCAGGACCGCCAGGGAGAAGAGAGTAGTCGCCTCACTCGGTAGCACTGCTGCTTCCGGCGGTTACTACGTCGCCGTGGCGGCGGACGAGATAGTAGCCAATCCGGGCACCATTACGGGCTCCATCGGAGTCATAACCCAGCTGGCCAATCTGGAGGGGCTGGCGGAGTGGGCCAGGATAGATATCGAAACACTCAAGGTGGGCGATCTCAAGGATGTCGGAAACCCATTTCGTCAAATGACAGATGACGAACGCCAGTTCTATTACCTACTGCTCACGGATATCCACGAGCAGTTCGTCACGGCGGTGGCCGACGGAAGGGAAGCCTCTCTCGAGGAGATTCTCCCGGTAGCCGACGGTAGAGTCTTGACCGGTCAGCAAGCTCTCGAGGCCGGGCTCGTGGACCATCTGGGAAGCTTCGACTTCGCCGTAGACAGAATGATGGAGCTTGCGGAGCTCAAGGAGAGGCCAGCGCTGATCTACCCCAAGCGAGACGAGCTCCAGATGCTTCGCGACCTCTTTGGCGCGGCGAGCAGGTCGTTTGCCTCGGGAGTGCGTGAGGAGCTCAAGGAGACGGCTTTTACATCTTCTGGACCGTCATTCTGGCTGCTCCCATTCGCACCCTGATTAGCCTCCCTTGTCTTCCCGAACCGCCTATCGAGCCCAATGCAGGGGAAGGAGAACGCCTTGACCAAGAGTCAGCTCATCGATGCCGTGGCGGAGTGTTTGCCTCATATCCATAGGACGGATCTCGAGACAGCCGTCAACACCGTCTTCGCAGGCATGACTAAGGCCTTGAAGATGGACGAGCGCATCGAAATTAGAGGCTTTGGCTCATTCAGTGTTCGTCGTCGTGCGGCCAAGGAAGGGCGAAACCCCAGGACGGGACAGCCGGTCTTGGTGCCGTCGAGACGGGCTCCAGTCTTCTCGCCCGGCAAGGAGCTCAAGGCGCGCATCAACGGTGCTGCTGCCGCGCAGGATGGCGACAGCAACGTGGCTTGACACGTTC
>SKWY01000375.1 GCA_007128675.1 Deltaproteobacteria bacterium
CTCGGCTGCCTCGCATGCCGAGCCGAGACAAGGTCTCTCGGACCACCTCATCCAATAGGAGAGCCGCTTGTCTCCGTTTACTCGAAAGACTCCTTGCGGCTCTTTCGGCGCTCTTTTCGGCCTGCGCAAGCTCCTTTCTTGCTTCTTCCAGGAGGCTATCGTGGCTCTCGATGTCCTCGAGCTCCGCGCGCAGTCGATCGGCCGATTCGCAAGCAGCGGCGAGATCGCCGCCGTGACGCCGAGCCAACCGGCGCAATGCAACGAGACGACCCTCCACTCTCTCCATTCTCGCCGGATCGGCGTCCACACTTCGAGCGTAGGCTCCAAGCTCCCTGCCCGTCTCCGATAGCAGGGCCATCGCCGACTCTATCGACTCGACATGCGGCACGAGAGCGGGATCCAGCCTTGCGCATTCTTCCAGCCCGCGAACCAACCGGGCCAAGACGGCCGCGACCGCGTCATCATTAGAGTAGAGCCGCGACTCGGCCTGCGAGGTCCCCTCTCGCAAACGATCCGCTCCAGCCAGAATGCGCCGCTCGGCCTCCAGCTCCTCGACCTCCGTGGGCCTGGGAGAGAGAGCCTCCAGCTCTGATAGCTGAAACCTCAAGAAGGCTCCCCGTTCGGCCCGGGCTTCGGGATCACCGTCGAGCTTCTCCAGCTTCTCTCTTGCAATGCTCAAGGCCGACCAGGCCCGCTCATAGCTCGATCGCAAGTCCAGGATCTCGGGCGCCGTGGCCGAAGCGAAGTCGTCAAGGAGAGTCAATGCTTCGCCCGGCCTAGTCAACGAAACATGCTCATGCTGGCCAGATAGCGTAACGAGCCCGCCGCAGAGCTCCGCGAGCGTCGCGACCGTGGCCAAGCTGCCGTTGATGTAGACCCTGTGGCGCCCTTTCGCGTCGACGACCCGGCGCACGACCATCACCCCATCGGTGGCTGGGAGCCCCTTATCCGAAAGAGCCGCATCCAAAGAGTCACGAGCGGGCTCATCACAGGGCTCGAACATCGCCTCGACCACCGCCTCCTTCGCCCCGGCACGGACTAGCTCGGCGCTCGCGCGCCCGCCTATGGCGAGACAGAGGGCGTCGACGAGCAGCGACTTGCCGGCGCCCGTCTCTCCGGTCAGCACGTTGAAGCCCGGCTCGAAGCGTACCGACAGCCTCTCGATGAGCGCGAAGCTCTCGACCTTGAGCTCTCGAAGCATTGAGTCCTCCCGCGGGGCCCACCTGGGCCGAGCACTGCGCGCCCGTATAGCACGCCCGTGGCCCCGGGACCAGTCGCAATCAAGCGCCAAAACACGCGTCCCGTCGGCGCGCCTGCCGTCGACTCCAAGAAACCGCGCTAATCCACGTGCCGCTTCACGGCGGCTCGCCGGCGACTTGCCTAGCCTCCCCAGCCAAGCTTCTGTCGAAGGACCTGGAAGAAATGAACCTCCGGGTCACGTACGAGATGGACGCTGCGCCTTGCCTCTCTCGCGATTACCACGTCGTTCGGCCGCAGAGGCCTTCCCCTCTGGCCGTCGAGCGTCAAATAGAGGTTCTCCCCGCGGGGTGAGACCTTCAGGCTGACAACAGAGGTATGAGGTACCAACAGAGGCCGCTGTGAGAGCGTATGGGGACATATGGGGGCGATGATCACTCCACGCAGAGTAGGATAGATGATCGGGCCGCCGGCGGATAAGTTGTAGGCGGTGGAGCCTGTGGGAGTGGCCACTATGAGCCCATCGGCGCGGTAGCTTGCGACATCGCGCTCATCGATGCGGCAGGTCAGCTCGAGCATCCTGGCCAAGGCCCCCTTGGTAACGACGGCGTCGTTCAGGACCAGCCCGGAGAGCACTCGGCGCCCGTCTCTGACGAGATCGATCCGAAGGAGCATTCGCTCCTCGACGGTGACCTCGCCTTCGAGAGCCTGCTCGAGAAGAGGGTAGAGTCGATCTCTCGTTATCTCCGTCAGAAAGCCGAGGAAGCCGACATTCACGCCGAATATGGGCACCTTTGCTCCGGCCAGCAGCCCAGCTCCGTGGAGCAGCGTTCCGTCCCCGCCCACGCTTATCATGAGATCGGCCTTGCGAAGGCTCGCGGTCCTAGCGCCTCGCGCGCGGGGAATCTCTGCGGCCGTGCCTTCGTCGAGAAGGACCGTCTTACCCCGTTCGCGAAGCCACCGGCGCAGCTCGATTGCTACCCTAAGCGCCTCTCCTCGCGGCTTGGCGACAATGGCGATCGTAGTTGACATGCAACCTGGAACGTAGCACTCGGAGCAGCTCGGGGATACCTTGTGGCGCATGAGCACTGGCGATCTCTTCGAGCACGCAAGCAAAGAGGACTCCATGAGCCTCCCCCTGGCCGAGCGGCTTCGTCCGCGAGAGCTTGGCGATCTCGTTGGACAGGAGCACCTCGTCGGTGAAGGCAAGGTGCTAAGACGAGCAATCGAGGCCGACAGGATCCCTTCGATGATCCTTTGGGGGCCTCCCGGCACCGGCAAGACGACCCTCGCCCGCATCGTGGCAAGCCATACCTCCGCTAGGCTCGTCCCCTTCTCCGCCGTACTGGGAGGGGTCAAGGACATACGGGCCATCGTGGAGGAGGCCCGAAGGAGGCTTGCCGAGCGAAGGCAAAGAACCATCCTTTTCGTGGACGAGATCCACAGGTTCAACAAGGGGCAGCAGGACGCTCTTCTCCCCCACGTCGAGGCGGGAACCGTGATCCTGATCGGCGCGACGACGGAAAACCCCTCATTCGAGGTGAACGCCGCCCTGCTTTCGCGCTGCCGGGTCTTCACTCTTCACCCCCTCTCCAAGGACGCCATAGGCAAGGTGGTCGAGCGAGCCTTCGATGCCCTGGGGATCGAGGCCGACGAGCAGGCAACATCCCTGCTCGTGGCGCAGGCCGACGGTGACGCCAGGCGCGCGCTGACCGCTCTGGAGCTGACCGCCGATGTGGCGCGGGCAAGCGGAGCCGAGCATATCGACGGCGACATGATAGCCGAGGCCGTCTCCAGGGCCCTTCGCCACGACCGAACCGGCGATGCTCACTACGATGTCGTAAGCGCGTTCATCAAGAGCCTTCGAGGCTCCGATCCCGACGCCGCCGTCTACTGGATGGTAAGGATGCTCGACGCAGGCGAGCCACCACGATTCATTCTTCGAAGGATGATTATCTTCGCGGCCGAGGACATCGGAAACGCCGATCCGAAAGCCCTTTCCGTGGCCCTCGACGCGGCACGGGCCTTCGAGTGGGTAGGCCTTCCCGAAGGAGCAATACCCATGTCGATGGCGGCGACTTACCTTGCAGGGGCGCCAAAATCCAACGCGGCCTACCTGGCCCTGGGCAAGGCTCGAGAAGACGTGAAGGCTCACGGCTCCTTGCCTGTCCCCATGCATCTGCGAAACGCTCCAACCGAGCTACTCGAAAAGATGGGAGCGGGAAGAGGCTACCGCTACCCACACGATCACCCTGGAGGCTTCGTCGCAGAGGATTACCTGCCAAGGGAGCTTGTCGGGAGCATCTACTACTCTCCAACGAGACGGGGCGCCGAGTCCGCCATGGCCGAAAGACTAGAACGCTACAGGCAGGCAGCGAAGAGCTCTCGACAAAAGGACGTCGCCAAGGCTCGTGGCCGCTCGAACCAGGGGTAGAGGAATCGGATGATGCCCGGCTCGTCTTGCAAGACCCCACGAGATCGAGTTGACCAAAGGCATCCATTTGATCGACGGTCCGTCGATAGTCGCTGGGCCTGAAGCCCACCCTATATGAGAGGCACTGCTACCCGCATGGAGCGCCCATGGAAGGAAGGTCGAGCCCCGAACCATCGCAACGCGACCCCTCGCGCCGTCGCAAGTTGGCCCCAAGCCACCGCCCGCAAGCGCACCAGGTTTTCACCATTGCACTTTTTCTTGTCGCGATGCTCTTGCCATTGCCGGTAGACGCCGAACCTTTCGGGCCCTTCGATGCTCCAGGCCACCCCGTCACTACCGATGCACGGTCAAAGGGATCGCAAGAGACTGAACGCTCCCTGGCGCCGGCCCACTTCCTTGGGCTCTCCCAGAGATTCTACAGTCTGTTCGTAAGCCCTCTTCACGGGGCTCGTTGCAGCCATCGCCCAACCTGCTCCGCCTATGCCATGGCCGCCGTCCGTCGTCACGGCACCGTCGTTGGCCTCTGGCTGACCGTCGATCGCTTGATGCTCGACTCCCGCTCGAGCTCACTGCGCATGCTCCCGGCGATCCAAACGCCGGGAGGAGTTCGTTACTTGGATCCCCTCGAGAACGCTCTATTCTGGCAAGCTCGAAGCCAGCCGGAGACAGAAGGAGAAACGCGTTGAGATCCCTCAATCACCTCTTCGCCATAATCTGTCCCTTCGCCGTCCTCGCGATCATGGCGCCCCCCCTCACTGTCGAGGCTCGCTCTTTGAGTGACGGAACCGAGTTGGAAGACAAAGGGGTAGAAACAGGAAGCCCGCGGCCAGAGGCTGGTAAGGCCATGCAAGCTGATGAGGCAAAGAGCCTTGAAGCCGACATAATGCGGGAACAAGAAGCACCCCAAGCGAGTAGCGGCCTGACCCGCCATGGTCCGCGAGACGACCTCGTTCGCAAGTTCGCCGATCATCTGCTCGAGCAAGGCGATGCCTACCGGGCCATCGGCGAGTACAAGAGGTATCTCTTTCTATCCCCAGGCGCCGATGACGAGGATCTGGTTTACTACCGAATAGCTCTTGCCTACCTCGTCGGCCGTCAAGCCGTTGCGGCGCTGCCTCTTTTCGAGCAGGTAGCAGGCGATCCCGCGGCTCGTCCCGAGGTTCGCCACGCTGCCTGGGCGGCAACCGGCAAGGCCTTCTTCAATCAAGACAGGTGCGATGACGCCGCCCTTCATCTAGGCAGCCCGCCTGCGAATCTCGATGATCGCAACATACTTTCATGGGCCGCTTACACCAGGGGTCATTGCTACCTGAAGGCCTTCGAGCTCGAGGAGGCGGCAAGGGCCTTCTCCAGCGTTTGCTCCGAGACGGTGTGGTCGAAACCGGCCGCGGCACTCGAAAATGAGCTATCGAGCCCTCCTCGCTTCTCTAGGCGCAGCCCCACCCTTGCGGGCATACTTTCTCTCGTGCCAGGTCTTGGTCACCTCTATCTTGGAATGTGGCCCACGGCTTTTGCCGCCGCCACGTGGAACGGCGCTTTCCTCTGGGCGATGTATGAGACCGGCCGCTCGGGCCATTGGGGCCTGTTCTCTCTTCTGGCCCTTCTAGAGTGGGTCTGGTACAGCGGTACCATCTACGGAGCGGTAGCCGGAGCCTTCAGGCACAACAGAGATGCTCGGCTCAACTACCTCGACTCCTTGGAAGCCGCGCATCCTGGCCCGGGCGCCCCACCACAGCCCACGCTCCCGGACACGAGGCAGCTCGATCTCTTCGGGCTCGGCTCCTTCTGACGGCCCCTATGGATGCATCCCAGCCGTGCGGCGGTGCCCACCGCCTCCGCTCGCCTGCCGCTCGTTGCCGGAAGCAAGGACCCCAGCGCTCGAGATTCTCGAGAACTGTCGGACCGTGAGCGGATCCATCAGAGGCAGTAGCCAATCTGCGGAGCACAGAAGTGGGCGAAGACGTGAGGCTCATCCTCGTCGGGCCTCGCACACAAGAGTAGGGGCTCGGGCTCGTTGACGACGTCGAAGGAACGACAGATCGTTCCGGCCTCTCCGCAGCTCTGCCCTTCGACGGCACAGCTGTAGACAACGGACGAGCAGTTCATGCCCGATGGGCAGCTGTCGGTCTCCGGATCGCAGGGGGCGCCGCAGAAAGTGCCTTCTCCTTCAGTAATGGGGCTAAGGCAAGTATTTGGCGGATCACAGTCACTGCAGTCGTTACAGTGTTGGCCGCCGGCCGGGGAGCACTCCCCTGCCTCGCACCAATGAAGGTAGGGACACCAGTTGTTCGCCTCGCAGAAATCCACGCACTCCCCTTCCCGGCAAGAGAGCCTGAGTGGACAGTCGGCGGTGATCTCACAACCTTCCTCGCACCGCCCATCCGAGCAGAGAGTTCCCATCGGGCAATGCTCGTCGATGTAGCAAGGACCCTCCTCGACACAAATGTGGCGCTGCACGTCGCAAATGGTTCCTTCGGGACAGTCGTAGTTGGATTGACAGGCCGCTTGCGTCTGACAAAAGCCGAAGATGTTGCAGAAGCTATCGGCCCCGCAGTCCCGATCCTCGGTGCAGGCACACCGGCCGCTTTCGGGATCGCAGATGAGACTTCCGGGGCAAGAATCGTTCCCAGTGCAGCGGCAGATCCCGTCGTCGTCAATCTCGAACCC
The DNA here is from genome assembly GCA_007128675.1 of Deltaproteobacteria bacterium. GTDB lineage: Bacteria > Myxococcota > Myxococcia > SLRQ01 > SLRQ01 > SKWY01. Next base: position 6,299 of record SKWY01000375.1, read on the forward strand.
AGCCGGGCAGCAGCCCGCGCCAAGGCAGACACAAGCATTGACAGCTGCGGAGTAGACGTGATCCTCGGGACAGCAAAGATCCATGGCGCAAGCGCAACCTTCCGTCGAAGGCTGATAACGATGGCCCGGCGGGCAGCATGAATCGCCGCGACAAGCGCAGCCCCCCTCGTCCTCGTCCCACTCCGTATCGTTTGGACAGCATGCATCGCCGGCGCAGACGCACCGGCTCGACTGCTCGTCGAAGATGAAATCTCTTGGACAGCACTCCTCCATTGCGCAAACGCAGGCGCCGAGCCCATCCTCCACGGAGACAAACTGGTAGCCCGGTTCACAGCAGTCCTCATGCTGGCACACGCACCTGCCTTTCTCTTGCGGATCTATGAGATAGCCCTCGGGGCAGCAGTAGTCGCTGACGCAGACGCAGCCCCCGGTCTCGCAGACGTAGCCCGACGGACAAACCGAGTCCTCGGCACACACGCACCTTCCGTTTCCCTCTTCGTCTAGCTGGACCGCGTAACCCGACGGACACCGTGCAACGAACTCACTACGGCTGCACCCAGCCACCGACACCATCACCATCAAGGCGATAAGGGTTGGCATGGAGAGAAGGAGACGATGCATTGGACGAAGGCTCATCTAGAGAAGAAGCTGATAAAAGATGCGCACGTGACTTCCCGGTGGCGGAACATAGCCTCCAAGAAACTGGATCGATAAGGAGTCGACATCCCAGCTCCAGCCGCTCAAGGGATCGCGCTCTATGACGTTGTCGTCCACCTCGACCCGGATTGTGTCCTCCTGGGGCTGGGCGGATAGAGGAAAGACCTTGCGTAGCCCCGCGAAGCGCAGCCCGAGCCGCACCAATGAGTCGGTGAAGTCGACGGTGCATATACTCTCGACGAGCCCTCCCGTGCCTCCCGCGACGATCTCGTAGCGGAAGCCCGGCGCCGCCTCTGCCTTCCACAGATGCTCGTCTCCCGGCGGAACGCAGCCATCGGGTACATCGCCGATGATCACGGAGACCGAGATTCGGCGCTCATTGCCGGCGCCCTTCAGAGCGCGAAAGCGACGCACGAAGTACTCCGGCTCTCCCAGGGAAAGATCGTCCTCGTCACTGACGATGACGACGGCCAGATCCGCCTCCTCGCGAATGAAGCCCGCATTGGCACCTGTAAGGTGCGGCTCGGTAAGCGCGGCAAGGGACGCCGCCAGCCCCGCTTCCTCGCGAAGGCGGGTCGCCGGAATGTCCACGTGACTTCGAAAGGCGGACGCGGGGTCGGGGTGGTCGGGGCTGATTATGCGCGGCTCATCGAAGAGTTCTCCCTGGTAGCCCGGCCCCTCTCTAGTCATGTCGGTGGTGGTGACCCCGATCTGGTAATCGATCTGCTCATCTAGAAGGGTGCTTATGAACTCGTCGAACGCCTCGGCGAGACGGCGGCGGTTATTCTCCATAGTCCCCGTGTTGTCGATGACCCAAAGGATATCGACGCGGGCATCGCCCTGTAGATAAGCGTCGATCTGAGTAGGCCCGCGGACCTCGGGAGGAAACAGCTCGGGCCTTACGAGATCCACCCTGTCGAGATCGGCCGCCACGTGCGGAGCCGCCGACGCTCTTACGGGCTCGAGCTCGGGGCTCACCACAGCCTCACCGACCGTGGGACGATCGCACCCCCAGCCGGCCGACATGAGAAGGAGCCCAAGCGCCATGCACGTCAGAAGCCGCATACCAAGAAAACCTATCACATAGGTTCGACGCTGTCGGCCGGCATCGACACTTTGGGCCAGGTGAAATGGCGATCGCTTGGATCCTCGATCCTAGTCCGCAATCCTCACAAGATTCAGGAGCGTACTGGAGAAGTCTGTCTGACAAATGGAATCCATGATGTGATCATCCCTCGGATACATCCTTGCAAGCTCTAAATAGCGCTCTCCTGGTGAATCTCCTCCGCACCAATGGGGAGAACCGACAATCCGGTCTCCGCGCAGGTCTTGCTCATTATTTGGATCACATTCCGCTTCCTGCTGACACGCGGCCATGGCGCAGACCGGATCGAAGCAGTTGTACTGCTCGGGGTCGGGCCAGACCTCCGCCTCCATGTCATGAGGCGGCTCGCCTACAGCGCTGACTATTGCCGCTATTGCCACCGTGCCGCCTCGATTCGCGGCCTCGGCGTCCAAGAAAGCCTTGTATTCCGATACCGGCGTCAGCTGGTCTCTGTAGTCGGGATGACTTCGGGCGTAGATCAATCCGTCCTGCGCATGAGGATCTTCAGGATCGTAGACCATGTTGAAGAACTCGCCGGTCATGTCCGAAGCGTCCTCCTCGTCGCTGAAGAAGACTACGACAAGCCGGCTCTGATGCCGCCAGAAGTCGGGGTTCTTTTCGATGGCAAGCCTCATCCCCTCCAATCCCTCCTCCTGTGAGGAGCCGCAGACGCCAAGCCTCATGTTCTCCTGGAACTGCCTAATCGCATCGGCCCTTGTCTGCTCGTTTAGAAACTGGTCGCTAGTGAGGATAACGTCGTTGCCGGCAGGGGCCATGAAATCTCCCGCCGGGTAGGGCTCACCTGACTCTATTTCGTAAGCTATTCCGTCCGCACATCCTTCCGTCGGGTTGTAGGTAGTTCGATTGATGTTCATGTCTGGCAGCGCCAACCTCTCTCGAACGGATGTACTGGTAACGGCGATCCTAAAGTCGAGAGGATCTTGGTCTTCAGCGATTCGCTGGTCGTTTGCAGCCAAAAGCAAGTCGATGAAGACGCCAAGATCATTCGCAAGGTTATCTTGATTGCCCCTCATCGAACGAGAGTCGTCCACCACGAACAGTATGTCGACCATGGTTGACACTCTCTCCGAGAGCGTGAGCTCGAGCTCGGCCAGCTCGCCTTTGCTGATGAGCACCGACCCCACGGCCACGCTGAACACATCGCCGTCGACAAGCCCTTCGACCTGCACGATGACCTCGACGCCGTCGAGCTCGCTGTCGAGCCGAATCACTATCGACTCTCGGGTACTGATCGATCCGTCCTCATTCGATCTCTCATCTGAGCCTACGAGGTCGCCGCTCTCGTCCCGGACGGATATGCGGAGTTCATCGATTCCGAGGGCCTCATCGATGTGGACTTCTAGATCGATGCCCGTGACCTGTGAGCAGCCTACGCCAAGGAGAAGGCTGCCTAGCATTAGGAATGAGAGGAAGAGGCCGTGAAAGAAACGAGCAAATAGAAGCATGGTTACCTCATGGTCTTTGTCTGAAAGCTCTCTGATGTGAACGCGACATCGATTCTTACAGATTCGCCAACGGATCACAAAGAGGGTTCAGGCTCTTGCCTACACCAAGACGCAAGAGAGGGGCACGACCAGCACGAAAGACCCCGCCAAGAGCGGCGCTCCCAATCGCCTGCTCGCGCCCGCAGCAGCCGCTCGCTCTCGGTCAATGGCACGGACACGGCCGGACCAAGATACGCCGAACCGAGTCTACGAGACGCCCCCCCAACAAAGGAGCCCGCTAACCCACCTTGGCCAGCACGGCTCACCAAAACGTCCTTGAACCCCAAGAAAGTGGCCCCCCCCGGATTCGAACCGGGACGCCCGTAGGCAGCCGATTTTGAGCCGACCGCGTCTACCAGTTCCGCCAGAGGGCCTCGCCTGCCTGTCTTTACACGGATCCTCCCGCAAAATGCAACGTTTCGACGACGGTCAAAGATTTCGGGTGATCCGCCGAAACCATCGGGAAGGCTTCTGTTCGCGCTTGCGAAGCTGCTCTCCCCCTCGCGACGCACACTTCGGCGGGTTGCTGCCCAAGTGAAGGTTCTTTTTGGTGGGCCCGAAATCGCGGCTTGTTCAAATAGGTCGAAGGTCCTCGAGATCCTTGGAAGGATCGACACGACGATCTATGAACCGTCCAAATCGCCGGGTACCTTGTCGGATTGGGTCAGCCTGCCAAATGAGCCTCATTGGGCTTCGAGAGCTGCTTCAAGGCCTCTGACCTCGAGAACAGAACGAGAGGGCCGCAGATCCTTGCGAGGTTCACGAGTCCCTCGCGAGCATGCCCAAGGTCGTTGCCCCGACACGCTTCATGGAATAGATCCCCGTTATTCGCTGGAACTAGGCTGCCGTATCGAGTCCTTTAATGCCACGGCAGCCCAATGAGAGAGCAAACCGCCCATGGTCTACCTGCTGATAAGCATCGGCATCGCAGCCGTCGTCTTTCTTCCGTTTCACTACTTCTTTGGCTGGGTCGCCGCCATCTTCCCGGCCATGGTCGCGATGATCGTGGCCTACATTCTCCTGGCACGGCGAACCTCGAAGCAGCTCGAGCATCTCGGTCCCGAGGTCAACAAGGCCCTGACCGCAAAACGCCCCGAACAAGCCGTAAAGATCCTGGAGGAGGCCAAGTATAGAACCCGCCACCAGTTCTTGATGGGCAGCATACTCGACGCTCAGATCGGTATGATTCATTACGCTCACAGACAGGACGCCGAGGCGGCCCGCCCATATCTCGAGAACGCACACTCTAAGAACTGGCAAGCGCTGGCAATGCTTGGAGCCCACCACTTCAAGAAGAAGGACTACGAGGAGATGGAGCAGGCTTTCGAGAAGGCCTGCAAGAAGAACAAGAAGTCGGGCATGGTCTGGGCAACCTACGCATGGTGCGAGTGGAAACGGGGCCAAAAAGAAAAGGCGATGTCGATCATTTCACGGGGACTCAAGCACCTGCCGGAGGATGAGAAGCTGAAGTCGAATCTGCTCGCTCTCCAAAACGACAAAAAGATGAAGATGCGAGGGTACGAGCCCGAATGGTGGGCGCTTCACCTGGAAAAGGTCCCCCAACAAGTAGTGATGCAACGAGGTGGAGGGGGGCGCGGCGGCTTCGGTGGTCGCCGTGGAGGCGGCCGAAGAAAGCGCTGACGAGCTACATGACGCATCTGCCCTCGCTCAGTCCTAACCGGCTCGAGCAAGGGTGCATCCTTCAGCCGTCAAGACGCCAATACCCCTTGGCGAAGTGATCTGAAAGGCTCGCCTTCGAGCTTGGAACCCTCGTGGGCGAGCCAACAGGCAGCCAAGACGGATTCAGCCAATGGGTAGCTCGAGGTCATCAGCAGCGGACTCTTCAGATGTTCGCCTGCCTTGCCCGGGCGGCTGCCGGGACCTGGCGCATCTCGATTGCGAGTTCTCTTGCCACCTCGAAGATTCTTTCATCCCTGTAGAACTCCCGAAAGACGATGGCACGGATACCGGAGTTCGCTATTGCCTTGAAGCAAGGCCAACACGGCGAGGCGGTGGTGTAAATCGTTCCCCCATCGATACAAACGCCGTTCCTCGCCGCCTGTATGATGGCGTTGATCTCCGCATGGATCGTGCGGACGCAGTGACCATCCTCCATCATGTGTCCCACATCGGTGCAATGAGGCAGTCCCCGTATGGAGCCATTATAGCCCGTCGAAAGAATCGTCCGATCCCGCACTATGACGGCACCGACATGCTTTCGGTCGCAGGTAGCTCTCGAGGCCACGACATCCGCTATCTCCATGAAGTAGGCGTCCCAATCCTTGCGGCGCGCTCCCTCTTCCACCGACTGCGCCACATCCTCTGGAATCGAGTCCGGGGAGCCAAATCCGAGGGTACTAGTAGCTTCGCTCATGGTGAGATCTCCGCTCTCGACAAGACCGGCAAACAAGTGGACCAATGGTATCCGATCCGTCCTGGCCGTGGGGGCTTTCCTTCAGCGCAACGGCTTCGGGCTCGTCGAGGCCATCTTCATGGCCGCTTTTCTAGTCCCGGTAGCGACGTTTCATCAAGGCAAGCACGGCATCGCGAGCGCAATGATCGCAGTAGTCGTAGCGATCCCGAAGACCGGACAACATCTCCTCGACCTGCTGTCGCTCCCTTCCAAGGTGTTCTTCTTGCCCTTCCTCATCCAGCATATCGAGGAAAGACTCGAACACACGACGAATCTGCCGCCTTCTTTCCTCGTGGTAATGATCCCGCAGACGCCGAAAGAGCTCTGGAAAGATTCGCGGATAGTCTAGGGCCTGACCCTCTTCGGCCGGGTGTTCGAGGCGGTGCGCACCGATGGTGCTTATCAGTCCTCGACGAAACTCGTCTCGATCCCCTTCGCCACCCATCACTATGGACTCCATCTCTCCCATCATGTCGGCGTCGGGTGGCTCGTCCTGTCCTGTAACCTTGTTTCGGATCTTCTCGTTTCTGACCCAAGCGGTGACATGGTGAACATATCGCTCGAACCAATCCCTGTACTGGCTCTCCGCCACCAGCCCTAGAGAGTCACGGACCTCCTCGTCGACCTTATCCAGCCACCGCTCCTCTACGACGTTCACGAAATGCTCGTGGTCATGGTAGCCACCTTCGGGCTCCTGCTTCAAAAAGGCATACACGCTCTTCTCCTTCACGAGCGCACGAAGACCCTCGAGGACCGAGAACGGCGTGAGACAGTCACGTCCAGGAAGCTGCGCGGCGTTGAGGAGCACGGTCTTGATCTCCCGGGCACTCGCCCCTTCACTGCCCTCGTACGCCGGAGCCGAGTCATACTCGTCGAACATCTCCTCCACGAGATTACGCAGCTCCCGTGCCTGGGTCATCGACATCCGTGAAGGAGCCTGACCCGCATCGTACAGAGCAAGCTTTTCTTCTGGGCGCAGATTCTCAAGCAAGGCTCGAGCGTCCTTGGAGTAGCTTTCCAGGTCGGGCTTCTTGAGCCGAGTCAAGACGGCCCACATGGCGGCCGTCTCTATCGTATGGGGAGCAACATGTCTTCCCATGGATCCCGGCTTCATCTGATCGAGGTAGATACGAACTTCGTCCTGGAATCTTCGAAGGTAGGGCACCCGAACCAGCTCGATCCTGCCTTTGAAGGAGGCCCAGTCCGGGTACTCCTTGAAAGCGGCCAAGTGCACCTCGTTCGATGTAGCCAATAGCACCTGGTCGATCTGGAGGGTGAGATGCTCCATCCTCACCTCTGAGGTCTCGCTGGTGCCGAGCAGATACTTGAAGTGCTCTACAGGACGCTTGAGAAGATCGGAGTACTCCACGACGCCACGGTTGCCGTTCACCAGTGGACCGCCAGTTTCGATCATCGTGATGGATTGAAGAGCGGCGGGTAGCGAGGCCGATGCGCGCTGCATGGCTAGAATCTGAGCATCCACGGAGAGCTGGGGCTCGACCACCACGGCCCCGTGAAGATAACGACGGGAGTAGTAGAAACGCTCTACCTGAACATGGGACATTACCTTGGACCAATCGCCGCCATAGCTCGCCATTAGAGCATCGTGAATCGCCCTACATTTATGACAGAGTTCTCCCCAGACGAGGTAGTCTCCGAGAACGAAGCCCTCATCCTCGCCACCGGCCGCCGACTCCTTGGCATTGCATGAAGAATCCTTGGGCATGGGCCTGCACGAGGACTCGAGCAAACGCCGCCGCTCGCCTGCCGGGACCAGCAACAAGGGATGGTCCTTCATATCGCAGGTAATCCTGGCCTCGATGTCATCTCCCTCGAGGTGGGCGAAGGATGTCGAAGGACGGTGAGTGTCGTCCTTTCTTCTTCCGCCGAAGCCGATGGCTCCCTTCACAATCTTTTCGTTCGGAAACACCCAGTTGAATCTGTAGAGCGCACCCTCCGGATTTCGACTGTAGTCCTCCAACCCAGCCATCATGGCATTCACAACCGTGCTTTTCGCCGAACCATTCGGCCCATGTAGAAGGATCAGCCTGTCCGCGCGGCCCTGCCTGACGAAGTTTCGCAGAATACGGTAGATGTCGTTTTGCACCTGCTCCTGTCCCGCCACTCGCCCCCGCCCGCCGGTAAAGGGAGCATCGAAGAGATTGAAGCGCCGAAGGCTTCCCACGGGAGTTTCGATCGTGCGCGAGCCGAAGTGGTGAAATACGTCGAAGAGGTACTGAGCCGCCCAGCGAGCGTGCCTCCTTGGCTCCTTGAAGAAGTGATCGAGGTACTCATCAAAGGACAAGAGGCTTCGATCCTCGATGTAACGTCCAGTAACCGCCGACTCCACATCCTGTAGAAAACGTCGCGCGTCCATTTCTTTCACCTTCGTCGCTAACAGCCGGGATCCAGGTCTCATTCAGTCGCCCCGAGACAAGAGGTATCAGGGGTCGACTCTGATGAATACTCCCGAATGGGGCAATGGCTCGAAACTTCTTGCTCTGATCCTCAGGTTCTGCGCTTACCGGGACCGGGTCCACTCTCCTTGAGTCGCCTAGAAAATTTACAGCTGCACTGAATTGCTATCTCGATATATATTGGTGGGCTAATGTCTAGAATCATTGGAATCGACCTTGGCACGTCGAACTCATGCGCCGCGTACACGGATGAGAAGGGCAAGGTGCATCTCGTCCCTTACAAGGATGGGAGCAGCACAATACCCTCTGTCTTTGCCGTGGACGATAAGGGCAACGAGCTCATCGGCCATGAAGCCAAACGACAGTGGCAGCTCAATCCCAAGAATACCGTCTACGCCAGCAAGCGCCTGATCGGCCGCAACTACAAATCCGATGTAGTGGACACAATGTCCGCGGTCGTCGCTTACGCGATGAAGGAATCGGAGGCCGAGAACGAGGTTCTGATCTCTGTCGCGGGCAAGGATTTTCGGATGAGCGAGATTGCTTCGAGGATCCTAGAGAAGGTGCGAGGCGTGGCGGCGGACTACCTGGAGGAACCAGTCGAGCAAGCGGTGGTCACTGTTCCCGCCTACTTCACCGACAGGCAACGCCAAGCGGTGAAGGATGCAGGGGATTTGATCGGCCTGGAGGTGCTCAGGATCATCAATGAGCCGACGGCGGCGGCCCTTGCCTATGGGGTTGGCCGCTCCCTCAACGAGAAGGTCATCATCTATGATCTGGGGGGAGGAACCTTCGACGTCTCGCTCATCGAGATAAGAGATCGGGTTTTCGAGGTAAAGGCAACCGGCGGCGACATCTTCCTTGGGGGCCTAGACTTCGACAACGCCCTCATAAGGTACGTACTCGAGGGCTTCAAGGAAAAGCATGGAGTCGATCTCTCCGGCGATCCCGTGGCAATGCAGCGCATAAAGGATCTGGCGGAGAGAACGAAGATCGACCTTTCAGCCAGGGAAAAGGTCCCCTTCAGTGTCCCCTTCGTCACGATGACCGCACAGGGCATGCCCCTGAACATCGAACTCGAGATCTCCAGGGAGCTGTTCCAACAGCTCACCCAAGGCCTCATCGATCGAAGCATCGGGGTAATAGAGCAGGTACTAAGCGATGCGGGCCTTACGGCGGCGGACATCGACGAGGTGATGCTGGTTGGGGGCCAGTCCCGGATGCCCCTCATTCACCAGCGCCTGACAGATTTCTTCGGGAAGCCACCATCCAAGGCCGTTCATCCCGATGAGGCTGTAGCCATCGGTGCAGCGCAGTACGGGCACAGCCTCGTGGATGACACAAACCTACGAATCCAGCTACTAGACGTCATCCCTATGGCGATCGGGCTCGAGGCCGCCGGCGGACGCTTTCACAAGGTCTTCGACAGAAACGCTCCTATCCCCAACGCCAAGGCCATCATGGGCACCACCAGCTTCGATGGCCAGGCGAGTCTAGCGATGCGAATCTTTCAGGGCGATGCTCCAGATGCCATTAGCAACGAGATGCTCGGCGATTTCTTGTTCGAAGGCATCAGGCCCGGGCCGGCCGGAAGCGTCCACGTGGAAGTAACCTTCGACATCAACGTCGAAGGGATACTCACCATGAGCGCTCGCGACCCTCAGACCGGCAAGGAGATGACTACCACGGTCAGGGTACGCCAGAACTGACAGGACCGTCCCTTAGGCCGTCTTCTTCTCCTTCTCGTAGATGATTACCGGCGGTTCGCCGTCGCGAATCACTCCCTCGGTAATCTTCACGCCCTTCACCCCCTCACGGAAGGGGGTCTCGTACATGATGTCGAGCATCGCGTTCTCCATGATGGCGCGCAGACCTCGTGCCCCGGACGCGCGTCTCATCGCCTCCTTGGCGATCGCCTCCAAGGCTTCATCGGTGAACGTGAGGCTTACGTTCTCGAGCCCAAAGAGTTTCTGGTACTGCTTCACGAGCGCATTCTTGGGTCGAGTCAGTATCGTGACGAGCTCGGACTCCTTCAGATCATCGAGAGTCGCCAAGACGGGCAGTCTTCCCACGAACTCGGGGATCATACCGAACTTGATGAGGTCCTCCGGCTCGATCAGCGAGAGGGTCTCTCCTATGCTCCGGTCCTCCTTGCGCTGAACCTGGGCACCGAACCCCAGTCCTCGCACGCCGACTCGATGCTGAATATTCCCCTCTATTCCGTGGAATGCCCCTCCACAAATGAACAAGATGTCTCCGGTGTCGACCTGAATGTACTCCTGCTGATTGTACTTCTTGCCGCCACGCGGTGTTACGTTGGCCCGCGTTCCTTCGATGATCTTCAGCAGGGCCTGCTGGACGCCCTCCCCCGAAACGTCTCGGGTAACGCTCGGGGTATCGCCCTTCCTTGCGATCTTGTCGATCTCGTCTATGTAGACGATTCCTCGAGACGCCTTCTCGACGTCATAGTCCGCGCTGTGGAGAAGATTCTGTATGATGTTCTCGACATCCTCTCCAACGTAGCCCGCCTCCGTTAGGCTCGTCGCGTCCGCTATCGTGAACGGAACCTCCAGAAATCGAGCCAATGACTGGGCGAGCAGGGTCTTCCCCGAGCCGGTTGGGCCAATCAATAGGATGTTGCTCTTCTGAAGCTCTATGTTCTCCTCGCCGCCGTTGGCCCTGTCGACGTTGCCCGACCTGCGCCGGCTCGGTTTCTTGGAATGAATTCTCTTATAGTGGTTGTAGACGGCCACCGAGAGGACCTTCTTCGCCATTGCCTGCCCGATCACGTAGTCATCTAGGAAGGACGTGATGTCGGCGGGCGTGGGCAAGTCACTTACCGGAGCTCTTTCCTCCCTCTCGGCCTCCTCGGCGACGATATCGTTGCATAGGCGTATGCACTCATCGCAGATGTAGACCGTCGGCCCAGCGATGAGCTTCCTTACCTCTCGCTGTCCCTTTCCGCAAAACGAGCAGGAAAGGTTTCCGTGATTATGGTCCTTGCGGCTCACGCCCTTCTCCTCTTTCTAGTGCCCTTACCCCATAGCCTACTACATCCCTGGCAGGCCAAAGCCACGAGCTATTCTTCTTCGCTCAGACGAACGTTAGAGC
>SKWY01000114.1 GCA_007128675.1 Deltaproteobacteria bacterium
AACTCCGAGGTCGGCATGGTGGTGGCCTCGTCGCCGAAGAAGGCGATGCTGACCATACCGAGATCGTCTCCTCTCTCGACCTTGAATACGAGGATCGCGACCACCTTCAACAACAACCAGAATGCCGCCGCCGCCAGCGCCATGAGACCCATGACCGCGGCGAGAATCCGGGACCTGAAGTCATGGACCAAAGCGCTCACGATGGCGTCCACCACACGAATTACGAGGCTGCCCAAGGACGCGCTCGTGGCCCAAAGCGCACCGAAACCGATGAACACCGTAAGCCAAACGTCAAAACCAAAAGGCAGGCTCACAAGCGTGAGTGGCACGCTCAAAAGCAAGTAAGATAAAAGAAAGATGATTGGTAACAACACGGCGAAGGTGAGGCGCACCCACAAGCGATGACGATCCATCCGCCTGTAAATCTCGTCCTCCAGCCAAGCCCCGGCGGCGATGGCCCCCACGACACCAACCGAGCCGATCAGGAGCGTAGCCGTGTGCGGCATGAGCTTCGCGAAGAGCAGCATGAACAGGGCAATCCCCATCAGCCACAAAGCGTAGCGGGGAAAAGGGCGCGCCGCCCGGCTCTTGGGACCAAGGAGCCTCACAGGGTCCCCGTCACCTGAAGACGATCCCCCTCCCCCATCGATTGGCTGCGCCGCCGCAGGCATGGCCCCCTTATACCCGTTTTCGCCTCGGCCTACACCTTCCTTACGGATAAGCGCCGCGGTCCCCTTCCTCGCCATCTAATACTCCAGCGGTCCACATCCCTGAAATCGGGATTCGGTTCCTAGCTGCTATTCATCCCGATAGCCTGCGCCGGAGTCGGGGTAAGGAGACCTCAGCCCAAAGCGCCTCTTTGCCGATAAGATCCGGCAGAACAATCCATAGGGATGAACGACTCCTTCGGCCTCTCGGTTCGTCCCGGTCGGCGCGGTAAAAGCCTCGCCGACCGTGGTCTGGTAACATGACTTGCGTATGGCTCGCCTACTCTCGAAGCTGTTGTTGATTGGGCTCGTAGTCCTTCTTGCGCCGGCCGCTTCCCCTGATTCCGTGCAGTCCGAAGCCGCGAGTCTGGGCGTGCAGGAAGCCTTGATAGCAGCCGCGCGCGAGGTGCTCGGAGTCCCCTACCGCCTTGGCGGAAGGCTTGGAGCGCCTCCCGTCGACAGGGAGGGCATAGACTGTCAGGGCGTTCTCTTCTATGCCGCCGAGCGCGTCGGGCGCCGCTGTAGCTGGCGCTCCTACTCCGTGTTCCCGACGCGGTCCGTGGAGCGCGGCGAGCTCGGCCGCCGCGTCGCCGGCCTCGACCCCGTGTCCACCGAAGAGCTCGATCCATCGCTGCTCGAGCCAGGAGACGTGCTTTGGCTCGTCGGCTTCGCTCGCAACCCCGCCGAGCATGCGATAGGCGAGCTTTGCGACCGCGACGTCTGGGTCTGGCACACGGGCCTCTACTCCGGAGAGGGGCGGTGGATCGTAGGCGACCACTTCGCGGGAAGAGTGATCGAGACCGACCTGGCTGCCTATCTCGAAAAGCACTGCTCCACCTACGCCGGCGTCTTCGTCACCCGTATGGGCACCGAAGGACCCAATCCGGCAAGGTGCCGCCGTCATCCTCCTCTCGAGGCTCAGCCGGCAAGGCGAGCCGAAAGTGAATCCCTCGACGAGGGGACCTCAAATGAAGAGGCGGCCCCCTTGAAACGTGGCGAAGGCGACCTTCGCGCCGAGCAGACGCCCGAGGAGCCGCAGCGGTTCCAGGACTACCGGTGGAGGCCCGGGGTAGATGCCGAGCCACTGTCGGATCGAGTGACTCCTCCCCCAGGCTTCTCGAGGGTCGAACTCTCGAGTGACGGGTTTGGAGCCTGGCTCCGGGGCCTTCCGACCAAGCCAGGCAGACCAACCGTCTATCTTCATGACGGCACCCCCAAGCCAAACCAGCGGGCCCATCACCTCGTCATCGACATCGATACCGGCACGCGCGATCTGCAGCAATGCGCCGACGCCGTCATTCGCCTTCGCGCCGAGTGGCTGTTCGCCTCCGGAGAGGAGGATCGAATCTGTTTCCGCTTCACCAGCGAAGATCCCGCCTCGTGGACCGCTTGGAGAGACGGCGCCCGAGTTCGTGTCGATCCGGGCGAAGAAAGAGGCACCTACAAGGTGGAGTGGAGGCAGCGCGCCACGCCCGACAGCAGCCACAGTAGCTTCCGCCGCTACCTGGACCTGGTGTTCATATATGCGGGAAGCTGGTCGCTTGCCAGGGAGCTGCGGTTCGTCGATGATCCAAAGTCCGTTCGGCCGGGAGACGTGCTCATACAAGGCGGCTTCCCCGGCCATGCGGTCATCGCCCTCGATCTCGCCGAGCATCCCGACGGCCGCCGCGCGGTCATCCTGGGCCAGAGCTTCATGCCCGCCCAGGACTTCCACGTCCTGGCGGCTCCCGGCTCCCCTTTTTGTCCATGGTACTTGGTCGAACGCGAAGGTCCGGTCGTGACCCCGGAGTGGCGCTTCGACTGGAAGGACCTGATGCGTTTTAAGGACGAAGGCTGTCCTCCGTTTCGCGACCCTAAACGATGAGTCTCGTAAACGTCACAGTGAGAGGGTAAACTTTCTTGTCATGCGCTGCCCCGTTGACGAGCACCCTCTCGTGAAGCGGTATCACCACGAACCCACGTACCTGGCCACATACCATGTGTGCGGTAAGTGCCATGGCATCTGGTTCTCCCGAAAAGATTTGATTGCTTGCTCCAAGTGCAAGCGATTTCGCCCGAAGGTGCCGATTGACCCCGAGCTGGACTTGGCCGGGCCGCCTCCTGGCTCGGATGGTCACTACGGGCGCCCTTGCCCGACGTGTGACGGCAAGGTTCTGGACGTGAAGCATATCGACGAGGTCGAGATCGACCAGTGTCCCGGCTGCGAAGGAGTATGGCTCGATGCGGGCGAGTTCGACCGTGTCCGATCCTGGTACGCCAGAAACTCGAGGAGCGGGGCAGGCTGGATCTTCGCGGCCGATGCGACAATCCAAGCAGCCACGATAGTTACGGAGAATGCCTCGGCAGGCCAGCTCGAGGCGGCGATAGAAGTTCTGGGTGAGCTTTTGGCCGGCATCATCTTTGGTTGAGCCCACGGCGCCGGCGCCGCAGGTTCAATGGCGAACCCGGCTCCATGACCGACGACTGCCCATCGCTCCATGTCGTGCGATCAATCCGCGAAATGGCGGACCTTCTGTCTTCCCCGCTCATCGCGGGCTTGCCGATTCGAGGGCTGCTCTGAACCCCCGCTATCCCATCGCAACCGGCCTACTCCATGCCAAGATGCTCCAAGAGCTCCTTCATGCCCTCCTTCATGAGCTCCCGATCCTCGGGCGAAGCGTGCTCCAGCATGTCGGAGATGGCCTCTCGCATATCACTCTTGAGCTCGGGATCGGTGGGCAGCTCCGACGCGTGCCGCTGGAAGAGCTTCTGACTAACGAGCCGTCCCTCTTCGTAAGTCGAGACGCGCACTAGATTTCCCTGGTCGTTCCAAAACTTGAATGTGCCGTGCTCCTTTCCATGACGATAGAAGCCCTCGTTGTGGCGCTTACCGTTGGAAAAATACTCGACGCTCAAGCCATGACGCTTGTTGTCCTTGTATTTAGTGAAGCGCTCGAGTGAGCCGTCAGGTCGATAGAGCCAGTTCTGACCCTGAGTCTTGCCATCGACGGCCCGAGTTTCTCGTTGCACCTTTCCATCAGGGTGAAAACGAATCATGGGGCCATGCCGCTCGGGCATTCCGCCGGCCTCGGCCGGCTTCGCGCACCATATGGTGTTTTCACTCGTGAACTGACGCGCACCTTCGGGACAGTCCAGCGTGGATTCGAGAGATGGAGAAGCCACGATTTCGATCTTCTCGGGCAGATGAGTCTTCGCCGACTCCTCGCTCGTCGGCTCATCTAGCGTCTGAACGACTTTTGCAGCCGCGGAGTCCGCGGGCTCTCCTTCAGCTCGTTCTTGATCGTCTCTCTTCTCCTCCTCATCGACGACGTCCAACCTTTCTTCGTCTGCCCGCGGCTCTTCTTGTGCCGCAAGCTCGGGCCGAGCCGCATCGGAGACGCCGTCCCCGGACGTGGAAGGACAACCTGCGATCAAGAGAAGTGAGGATAGAAAAAACAAACTGCTACCGAATCTGGACATGAAAATCTCCATGGCAAAGAGTGCAAGCAGAAAAGAAAATGAAGAGGCGCGGGCATATTATCTTGGGTCTTCTTTTCAGTCGATACCTCAACCCAACTTTGACACTTCCCATATGCAGCCATCGCCTCCCCTTTTCATCGCCTCCCCTTTTCATCGGCTCGCCAAGTTGATGGCAATAAGGCAGCCCCAAATAGAGCACTTGGAAAGGGACAGGGTAATACAAAAAACATACGCCCGCCGCGATCCACAGGCCGACTCATCGCGCTCAAATAGCCGCGCTCGACGCACTAGCATGTCACTCTTCGCCTGAACTCTCTCTTGCGCCCGAACACCCCGGCTACTTCGATTGAGTCGATTATTTGCAAGACCCTTCGAACGATCGAGCAAACGCTAGGGGCCAATTAGGGCCCGGACGATGCAGCTTCACAGCTCGCCTTCCCCTCTTCTCGCAACCACGTCAGCCTGCCCCTTCGCCCAGCCCCCATCCCCCGAGCAAGCGCCTGCCGTCATCGCCTATGGCGAGAAGCGCAGGCACGAATAGCAGCGTTATCGCAGCGGCAAACAGGATTCCAAAACCCAGGCTGATAGCCATGGGAACAAGAAACTGCGCGGCCTCCGATCTATCCAGAATCAAGGGAGACAACCCGAAGAAGGTCGTGAGGGTAGTAAGCAGCACCGGCCGAAAGCGACGGCTGCTGCCGTTGAGGGTGGCACGAATGGGATCCATCCCTTCCTCTCGAAGCCTGTTTATGGTCGTGATGAGCAGAAGTGAGGCGTTTACGACTACACCTGACAGCGCCACTATTCCCATCAGGCTGATGATGCTCATCTCATAGCCGAGGATCAGATGCCCCATCACAGCGCCTACCATCCCAAGGGGGATGGCCGATAGAATAATCAGCGGCTGAACGAAGCTGCCAAGGGCAATCGCCAAGAGGCCGTACATTGCCAAGAGCGCGAGAACAAAGAGTCCAAACAGCTCGGCGGTGGCTTCCTCTTGGGCCTCCTGCTGGCCGGCGACGGTGACCTGGAGCGCTGGCCACCTCTCCTCGAGAGCAGGCATTTCG
>SKWY01000452.1 GCA_007128675.1 Deltaproteobacteria bacterium
CTCATCGCTGGGCTCCAAAAATCCTCGTGCACGGAAAGCCTCGCCCGTTATGCCCAGTCTGAATGTATGAGGCATCCCGACCCGGGCCGTAGCCATATGAGGCAGGCCGATGGAACCCAGGATGCCGGGAGAGGGACGATCATTGGTCCACGCCGCGGGTGCGTTGCGCGCTGTGCCCGGTGCAATTCTGGCAGCCTCGGAGGGGGCCCTCGTCTCTTGGACGATCTCTTCGCTGACTACTCGTCGATCCAGGACTTCGAATGCTTCTTCCTCGTCCTCCATTTCCTGTTGCGGGGAGGCAATGGGTGGCGGTGGGGCAGGCTCCGGCTCGCGAGACTCATCCCATGGCACCAGAGCCAGACCGTGTGCGCCTGTCGGTATGAAGCCTGACAGGCCTATCAGCAGGGAGCAGGCCACGTTGAACCAGGCAGGGAGCGCCCAGCCGGGCGGGAGCCCTCCCCGATCGGTCTCTTGTGAAGATACGAAGCTCATTCGCAAGGCCAATGCTTGATCCATGGGTCTTGGTTCCTCGCTCTTCCAGTCTGGTCGCTTCTTGGGCCGCATCTCTTTGGTCAACCTCGAAACGATCAGTCTACTAGAGCTGGGCTTTCTATGCGTAATCGATTCATGTGAGGCGAGCCCAGGTTGCCCCATCTCCGCCCTGGTCCTTCGGTGGGATTTCGGTGCCCGAAACATGAGGCGATATCGCCAGATGCTCACGAATCGCGCTTCTAAGAGCACCGGTTCCGTGTCCGTGGACGATACGCACACGATCCACGCCTTTGCGCAAAAGCTCGTCGAGACGTTTGTCTAGAAGGTCGATTGCCTCCTCGACTCGCATGCCGCGAACATCCACTACTGTCTCGTCGATGCTCGTCGAGGGGACATCCGCTTGCATCTTTTCGACCTGGGCCGCGCGTTCCGCATCGCTTTTCGCGATGCGGGCCTCGACCGCTCTTCGGGCGGCTCTCTTCAATGGGACCAGGCGGTCCAAGGGTAGGCGCATTTTCAAGGCACCAAAGGCTACCTGAGCTCCCCGCGCGTCTACGTCCAACACTTCTCCTTCCCGGTCACCGACAGTGGGAGCACGCACGAAGGCGCCTGGGCGAATGTTGGGGCTGGAAGTGTCTCCTTTGGCCTCGGTCTGGTCTTTCGCTTTCGAGGCCTTAGGCCCAGTGGAAGCTCGATCCTCCACCGGCTCTGCTTCTTCCTCTTCTCTGGCCTGTTCCGTTCGGGCGTCGTCCACGAAACCATCGAGCCTACTTTCCGCTTGGGCCGCTTTTCGCATGGAGGGCTGGGCTTGTAGCTCGGCAATGATTGCCTTTACATCCTTCCTTGCCTTCTCGATCTCTTGGATGAGTTCTTCTCGAGCCTCCTTGCGGACGCGTCTGCGATCGGCATCGAGTGCTGTGCGCGCTGCCTCGAGCTTTGCCTTTTCCTCTTTTGCTTCTACCTGCAAGAGGCGTAGTCTCTCTGCCTCGGACTCGGCTCTCGCCGCGCTCTCCTCCAGCGCCTGTAGGGCGTTTGAAAGAGCGCCGCCGTCTCCGGAGAGGTGAGAGCGAGCGCTCTTCAGGATCTCTTCGGGAAGACCTATCCGCCCAGCTATCTCCACCGCGCTAGAGCCGCCGGACACATGCAACCGCAGGCGATAGGTCGGCTGCATCTTCTCCGTGTCGAAGCCGACCGCGGCGGCCAGGTATCGGGGGTCCGATGCGGCGAGGGCCTTGAGTGCCTCGAAGTGGGTCGTCACGAGCACGTGGGCGCCCTTTTCCAAGAGCTTCTCGAGGATTGCCGCAGCCAAGGCCGAGCCCTCACGAGGATCGGTATCGGCGCATATCTCATCGACGACCACCAGGACCATCTTGCCGGCCTCGTCCAATACCTCTCGAAGTGCCTCGAGGTGCGCGCTGAAGGTCGAAAGATCTCGCTCCAGGTCCTGTTCGTCTCCCAAAACGGCGAGAACCTCCCCGTACAAAGGTAGCGAGGAGTCTGGAGATGCAGGTACGGGCAGTCCGTGACGTAGCATCAAGGCGCACAGAGCCACAGCCGTGATCGTCACCGTCTTCCCGCCCGCATTTGGGCCCGATACCACGAGGCTCCGCGCTCCGCCTTCGAGTCGAACGTCGTTGGCCACTACCTTCTTGCCCTGCAGGACCAGTAGAGGGTGCCGTAAGGCGCTGATGTCGAAAGCAGCATCTTCGGCCTCGACTATCTGGGGGGATGAGGCGTCCAGCTCGCCCGCGAAACGCGAGAGAGCCTCCAAGAGATCGATGGACCCGATGCTTCGAACATCACTCTCGATCGCTTCCGAGCGGGCCCCAATCAGCCGGGTCAGATTACCCAGCACCTGTCGCACGGCCTCTTCCTCCTCGGAGATGGCCACCGCCAGCTCATTGCCAAGCGAGATTAGGTTCGGGGGTTCGATGAAAACCGTTTCGCCGGTGTTCGACACGTTGTGGACTATCCCGCCCACTTGGTAGCGCCAAGCCGCCTTCACGGGCAGCACATACCGATCGCCCCTGACCGAGAAGTAGGGCTCTTGAAGCTTGTCGGTCCACTCCTTGCTGCGAGTCATCTCCTCGGCCGTGCGCCGCAGCTTCCCATGCAAGGACCTCATGCGGGCTCTGGCTTCACCGACCTCTGGGGATCCTTCGTCCGTTACCTCGCCTGATGGGTCTATGGCCCGCTCGATCTTTCTGGCGAGTGGCTCTCCTCCCCCCAGGTTCGGCCATCGATCGGCCAAGGAGCCAAGGGGCTCGCGATTTCGAGTGACGAAGTGGGCGACCTCCGCTCCCGCGCGAAGCACGACGGCGAACTCACGGAGTGCCGGACCGTCCAGGATGCCTTCCTTCTTCACTCTTCGGAGGTGGCGTCTGACGTCGGGAACCTCGCCGAGAGGGCTCTCTTCTCCTGTGCGATGCAGTCTTCGCATCGCCTCGATGTCAGCGAGGCGTTGTTCGATCTCGCGCCTCGTCGCGAGCGGCTCGAGAGCATCTGCCTGCTCGCGTCCGAAGAGGGTACGAGTCCGCCCGACTATCCCGGCAACGATGTGCTGCCAGCCTAGCAGTCTATTCTTGGTGCCAGCACGCATACCTAGAATACGCGTGGCGGATGAAGGAGACCAATCATGTAGTTATCCATTGACGAAGATTGTTCGTGGGGCCTGTTTGCTGTCAAGACCTGAAACGGGGATTCTTGGCATTCGCGCTCTCCGGCGTTCTTGGGAAGCAGGACGGCTCCTCTCGAGCGAGGCTCCGGCGATTCGATACCCTATGGGCAATCTCGTGGTAAGAGTCTGGTCATGCGTTTCGAGGTTTACCTGCTGGCTTGCGCGTTGATCATTGGGTGCTCACCGAATCGAGGATCCTCGGTGACGGTGCCTGACGAGCCCGTCTCGAGGGTCTTGGCCGCCGATAGGCAAGACCCTCTGGAGCAGGAAGGTTCGCCCTCCAAGGCAAGGGATGGGCTCGAGGATGATTGGCAAAGCGAGCACGCGAGCCCGAATCTACTGCCGGGGATGGAAGGAGTTGAGCCCGCGGAGGATCCGAGAAGGGCACTTTTCGCTGGTGTCGAGGCATCGGATGCTGGCCGATTCGGGGAGGCACTTGCCTTGTTCAGGTCTGCTCTCGCCGCTGCCCCGACATGGTCGGCCGCTCATCTCGAGACCGCTCATGCATTGTTGATGGTGGGAGGAGATACACGCCTCATAGGGCAGCATCTCGAGCAGGCGCGCCTGCTCGAGCGCGACAGCCCAAGGCTCCACTACATAGAGGGGCTGTTGATGGAGGAGATCCGGAAGCCCGAGAGAGCTGCGGCTGCTTACGAACGTGCCGTGGACGTACGGCCGAGCATGCTCGATGCCAGACTTCGCTTGGGCCGGCTTCTTCTTCAGGAGGGCCAGCTCGAGGGTGCCACGGAGCACTTGGAGTCTGCTGTTCGTCTGGCTCCGGCTCTTCTTCCCGCGCGCGCCAACCTTGCCTCCGCATACGAGGCGGCCGGACGGATCGATGATGCAGCGAGCCAACTGGAAACGGTCGCGTCCCTCTTTCCGGATAATCCGTTCCATCTTCAGAGGCTGGCCGATCTCTACGAGAGGCATGGGAGAACGGCGGATGCAAGAGAGGTGATGCGTCGCGTAGAGCAGCTTGGTCCGGCCGAGGAGAGGCCCAGGATGCGCCCCTTATTGCCCTCGAGGCGCTGATGATGCTGGAGGCCCGGATGGCTCAATGAGGCTGGAGCCAAGCTGTCAGTCCGCGATTCGCACCAGCTATGACCCTTTGAAGGGGTCCAAGATCTCGTCGGCCTCGGGTAGTCGATCGAGCCGAACGATTGTCTCGACGTGGTGTGTTTGGGGAAAGAGATCGATGGGCTGTACAGCATCGATTCGATAACCGAAAGGAACGAGCCAGGCGAGATCGGGGGCCAAGGTGGAAGGGTTGCAGGAAACGTAGATCACTCTTTTTGCGCCCGACCGTCCAATTCTTCGCATCACCTTGCCGCCGGCACCAGATCTCGGCGGGTCTAGAATCAAGAGATCGGGAGGACATCCCAGTTGCGCCAGTAGTTGTGGCAGGCCGCGTCGCGCGTCACCCGTCATCAGCTCGACATTGTCTATCCCTTCTCTTTGGGCAGTCATTCTTGCCGACTCTATCGCGCTGTGAGAGATCTCCAGCCCGAGAACGCGAGCCGCCTTTCTCGCTAGAAGGAGCGCGAACGTTCCGACACCGCAGAATAGATCGACGACGTTCTCATTGCCTTTGAGATCGGACATCTCTTCCACGATCGAACCCATACGTTCGGCCTGGAGAGTGTTGGTTTGAAAGAAGGTCTCTAGCCCCACTCGAAAACGAATCCCTCCCAGGATCTCGAAGATATGGTCTCGCCCATGGAGCACTTCCAAGGACTCGACGCCGACCGCATCGGCGCGAGCATCGGTGATGGCTCTGACCACCGCGGCGACTCTGGGCTCGAGGGTAACGAGTGTTTCGGCAAGCTCGGCTGCTTGCGGGAAGGGATCCGACGTCGTTACCAGTCCGACCATCAGCTCTCCTGTCCCTTTGCTCTCACGAAGGACGAGATGGCGCATCAGTCCAACGTGATCGCGCGAGTTCCAGAGCGGTAGCTCATGCTTGTCGACGAAGCTCGCCACCTCGCGGAGTATGCGGCTAATCGCGGCGGACGCGAGAAGGCACTCGTCGACTTGCACGACCTGGTCGAAGAAGCCTCGA
>SKWY01000338.1 GCA_007128675.1 Deltaproteobacteria bacterium
CATCTCGTCCGTCCCAAGATGAATGTAGAACTGATCGGCATCGGGGAGATTGAACGTTACGTATGGCCCCTGAGGAATAGATTTCAAATCCCTATTGATGAGGGCGGCGGTACCCGCGGGGATTATGATCGCGCCGGCCGTGTAAACGAGATAGGTCACAATTATCGAGTTTTGCTCGATACTGAAGGAAAGGTTCGAACCGCTTCTCTTTGCATGCAATACAAATATCTCGCCCTCGTCCGTTTTTTGGAGCACTCCCACTTTGTCCCAAAGGCCCTCCGGTATCTCGAACTCGCGCAAGTCCACCTCGAAGGAAACATCGCCGGGATACCGCTCGTACTTTTCCATGCCCGACTCGACCTTCACCGCCATGATCGCGGAAGCATTCGTCAAGGCCGTCTGTCGGGATACGGTCGAGAGATCAGCATCCGAGAGCCTCGAGACTCTAAAATCTCGGGGCTTGTCCAGGGCGTTGGCCGGAGCGCGAACACGTAGACCGTCGAATGGATCGAGCCTTATGGGCGCCGATCCCGACTCCGGAGCCGAGGCTGGGTTCAGCCGCGCGGATGGGCCGTTGCTCAAAACCGACCTGACCATATCGGGAAGCAGGCGCCACTGCCCCGATGGCGCAGCGAGAAGCACGGGTATCGAGAGCACTCCAAGCAGGCCCGCTACTCCCGCAACAATGGCGATGACGGCACCAACGGACCGTGTCCTGCCGGCCGCTCCCCGCGAGACTGGCGCCTCATGGCCCCCGGAGGATTCTATCCCGCCTTTGGTTCTGACGCCTTCATCGGCGCAGGCCTTCGAGTCCCCGCCGCCCGCGAACAGGTCTGGACGCACCGCTCCAAGCGGCTCCCATTCACCCATCCCCTCTTTCCAGCAAAGGCTCTCCGCATTGATCCTGCCAGAGGAGAGCATGCTGACTATCTGCTCTTCGACCAAGGGGCCCTGGCGATGTGAGCACTCCAAGACGTAGTAGTAAGTCATCGCTGTAAACGGCTCTCCAGGAAACCGGAATCAACCAAACCGGGTCATGGCCAGATCGATCTCTCGCTGGCTCGAACAAGATATCATGGCCGCCCGCCGCCGATCCTCATCTAGTCTGGGCAAGATCTTCTCTACAAGCGAGTCTTCAGCGGCCGGATAGCTGCCTTGGGTGGGGGCAGAAGTACACCTGATCGACGAGCCAGCGACTTTCGGGATGCTTCATCAGATGATGAGAGAGGAGCGCTAGGGGCACGGCGATGTCGTGCAGCCCGGCTCGGTAGTCATCGATGGCGGCCAAGAGTTCTTTCTTCTCCCGAGCATCGATTACTCGCTTGAAGTATCCCATTATGTGTTGGAGCACATTCGCGTGCTTGCCGGTAGACGTCCTCACATCGAGAGCGACCATTGCCTCATGAAGGTAGACAGGGAGAAGAGCTTCCAGGGTCGATTCTCTCGCGCCCGCCACCAAGCGACCGAGCTTGCGGTAGGCAAGTGGGCTATGAGCCATGTAGAGCAGCTTGTGCCTTTTGTGAAAAGCACGAAGCGCTTTCACCGATGGCTCATGGAGAACCTCCGAGCCAAAACGCCAATGGGTGAACACGCGATCCAGGAAAGACTCTCGAAGCCCCGAATCACAAAGCCATCCATCCTCCGTCAACGGTAAGGACCCGAATCGCTTCTCCAGCATGGAAGCGAAGATCCCCGAGCCGTCATGAATTGGGTCACGTCGTGACGGGTCACGATAGGCGGCCACTTTTCGAAGCCCGCAGCTTGGGGACTTCCTTCTAAATACGAAGCCATCGAGCCTCTCTTCATCGAGCAGCTCCAGGCGGCGGCGTGCCCAGCCTTCGAGCAGCGGCGTGTAGTCACGACCGCTTCGCTGACCAATCAAACGGGAGGCCCCATCTTTCGTTTCCCGAATGATGCTAATGGGCTCACGGGGCACCCCCAGACCAGACTCCCTTTCCGGACAGACAATCACCCAGTCAACGTGGGCCCCAAGAGACCCCTCCACATACCGGCTTCTCTTATGGCCTCCGTCGTAACGAACCTCGTGGCCGAGAAGACAGGCGCTGACCCCCAGCTTTGGCCGTGAAGACATGTCCATAGTCTATGTGCTCCGGGCACAATATGCCGAAAGATGCCGTGCTCCAACCTTCGTTGCACCGTTGGTCTCGCGCTGATCGCATGAAGCCACATCGATTCTTCTTGATCGGCGGTCCCTCCCCGGACGGCAGCGATCAATCTAATCGAAACAGTCGCACCTTCGGGCGCAAGAGGGGCTTCACCTGGAAAGTGACTTGATGGAGTGTCGAGACGATATGGAGTAACTGGCTCCGTGTTGAGAACTTGGGGGCATCCAAATTCCCACGCGTCTTGAGCACGCTTTGAACGCGGGTTAGCGGTCTGCAGCGCGCGCGGCAGCGCTTCTTTGCGAGCGCGATGAGTCGGTCAGCGGATCGCGGGCGGCGTCTAATGCCCGACGATCTGGGGCTTCGTCACCTCCAGTTGACGTAGCCAAGAGACCTCGATGGCACGATGAGCTCCGGCTCCTGGCGGCGGCTTGCGTAGGCCGTCCCGCCAGCCACGGCGGCGCCGACGGCAAGAGCGGTCCAAAACCACCAGCTCTTGTGTATCGCCAAGGGAGCCGGCGTATCGGATCGTCGATCCTCCTTCCCGGGCTCGGACAGGGGCAAGTCTAGAAAAGGCTCCGTCTCGACGACATCGAGGCCGTCATCATATGAATCCGCCTCCTCTGCCGGAGCCGGTTCCTCTTCCTCGCGCTCCGGCACGAGAGGAGCAAGGGGGATGAGGTCATCGTCGTTGTCGTCATTGGCGCCAAAGGTGAAGTCAGGCCTTTGCCAGCCCGGCAGACCATCGCCCGGCTCTCCTTCTTGCCTCGTTTGCCCGCGAACATTCTTCCCACCGCCGTCGACTGCCGCCGCCTTCTTTGGGCAGGCCTCTTCCCCGGCAAACGCGCTCAAGGGAGCTGTGAGCAACGAGAAGAATAGCAGAACTCGTAGTACGGCAATCACTTTATCATCCTAACAGGAAGCTTGAAGCCGGGTGGGCGCCTACTCGCAAGATGCCCGGTAGAGAATGTATAGAGCCCCATCTCCACCTCGGCTCCCAGGACTCCCGGAGCCGCCAGCCTCGCCACCTAGCGAGGCCCCTTCTAGACGAATCGAATCTTGCCGATTCCCTGGGAGGCTGCCATTACCCACAATCAGCACCCCATCCATCGCATCATCGCCTAACCAGCCCGCGCCGCCGCCTCCTCCTCCACCGCCCTGGCGAGGGTAGTAGGCGTAACCACCACCGCCGCCGCCTCGATACCCCCCTCCACCTCCTCCTCCGCCGGCATTGCCAACGGACCAATCATCGTTCGAGGCCCTGCCGCCACTGCCGCCACCGTTCAGGCCACCAGCGGTGGGATGCTGTCCCCAAATCGACCCCCCATTGCCTCCGCTGCCCTGCATACCTGGTTGCCCGCCCGGGCTCCCGCCACCACCATCAGAGATCTGGCCCGCTCCCCCTCCACCATGTGTAGGCCAAGATCCACCGCCAGCCGCCCCTCCCGTACCTCCACCTGCTCCACCTAAAGCACCATCCTCAGGCGCATAAGTCCCGGAGCGACCACTCGCTCCCCCTCCGCCGCCGCCTCCGGCGGCGACCAGAAGCGGCCTTCCCTCTCGGAGCAGAGCCGTGTAGCCCCCTCCACCGCCACCGTCTCCAGCGTCATGACCTCCATCGGTGTTCACCTCGCCGCCGTCTCCACCACCGCCTACCCGGATGGTGAACCCCGTACGGGATTGCAAAACGAACCGGGCCTGTGCGTACCCCCCTCCGCCGCCGGCACCTCCAGAAACGACCCTGCCGCCACCACCGCCTCCACCTCCTCCTCCCCATGCCTTGACGATGATCTCACCGACCCCTTCCGGCACCTGCCACTCTTCCTCTTCCGTGGCGACCTCAAAGGACCTAGTCGCCGTCCAATCGTGGATACTGAAGTCCGGCCGGCAAGCGCCACATGGCTCGCCGGGATCATCCACCTCGCCGGGAAGAAAGAAGCTTCCATCTATGAAGCATCCCCGCGCGCACTCGCCCTCACCATCACAGAACCTGCCCTCTCCGCAGTCGGTGCCAGCCGGAGCGAACGTCCAGTCGCCGACATCGACGGCAGGCTCGCAGTAGCGGCAAGGGTCCGGCGGATCCTCGAGCGCTCCGGGACTGTGGAAGGCGCCCTCTATGAAGCATCCCTCCATGCATAGGCCCCCAAAGCACACCTTGTCGATATCACAAGCCGTGCCATCGGGCTCTGGGCTCCAAGCACGGGGGTTCGAATCGGGATCACATACCTGGCAAGGATCATCCGGCGATGGCTCATCGGGCTCGAAGAGTGCCCCTTCCACGAAGCAGCCTCGAAGACACTCGCCATTCTCGCCGCAGAAAAGTCCTTCCCCGCACCCAGTTCCATAGGGCCTGTGCGCGAAGCTGTCAGTGCTCGAGACGGGGCTACAGTAGAGGCACGCATTCTCCTCCGGGGATTCTTCCCGGAGATAAAACACATCTTCTATGAGGCACCCTTCCCGGCACGAGCCCTGATGACAAACTTCATCGTAACTACAGATCCGAGTACCACATCGCCCCCCTTCGAGAATGACTTGGACTTCCTTCAGCTCCCTGGCTCGGACGGTCACGGTCTGCTCGGCCACCTTTATCACGCGATCATCGGTGCTCGTCACAAGGTCCCCGGAGACGAGGCCCTCCGTTCTCAAGAGCACATCCAGGCCTCCCATATCCTCCGGGAGCAAGACTATGAACGTCTCCCGCTCATCTAGAAGGCCCTGCTCCTCTTGCGGCAACAATCGAGTTCCCACATGCTCCGTTTCCGCACCTTCCAATAGAAATACGGAGAGCCGTAGCTGAGAGAGCTCCAGCCGCTCGTCGAGCTCGAAGACTATGTCGAGGCCGGTTAGATCATCAAAGGCCGGTCCCGGATCGCAAGAGCAACCAGAGCCCGTCACGACCATCAACGCTGCCGCCATAGCCGCCAAGATCCCACAATGAGGCGCCATCCTTCCACCAAGAATTCCCCACGCGAGATCTCTGGTTCTAGGCGACATGGGAACTCGAGGATTCAGGGGTTCTCACTCGGAGCCTGCCCCACGAGCAGCTCATAGGAGGATAGTGGAGAGGTGGCGGACCGCGCGGCCTCATCGAGGCTCTCGG
>SKWY01000437.1 GCA_007128675.1 Deltaproteobacteria bacterium
GCAAGGTCAACCGTCTGGCTGGACAGGAGAGCCACTGCCGCACAAAGGATCGCGCGTTGGTTCATGGCCATCAGCCCCACTTCGGCGAGGAGGTCCCGTTGGTGGGGAGGCATGGCTCGGGTACCATCTTCTTCTCGAGCTGTGCCTTGAGGTGCGTCTTCTGTCAGAACTGGCCCATCGCTCACGAAGGAAGGGGGCGCCCCGTTTCCGAGTCCGAGCTGGCCGATAGAATGCTGGGATTGCAGCGCATGGGCTGCCCCAACATCAACGTGGTGACGCCTACCCATGTGATGCCCTTTATTCTTAAGGCGACCCGCATTGCTCACAAGAAGGGCCTTCGTGCTCCCCTCGTCTGGAACACGAGCGGGTACGAACTCGTAGAGGTAATCAAGCTGCTTGACGGCATCGTCGATATCTACTTGCCCGATGTGAAGTTCATGGATGAAGAGACGGCAAGGAGGCTGACGGCGGGAGCGGCGGGTTATCCAGAGAACGCTCTCGCGTCGGTCGCCGAGATGCACCGCCAGGTGGGGGACCTGGTCACCGATGAACAAGGAGTCGCCTTGCGAGGGGTGATGATTCGCCACCTGGTCATGCCAAACCGCGTAGCCGGAACTCGCGAGCTCGTTCAGTGGATAGCAGAGAACCTGTCCAAGAAGACGTACATCAACATCATGTCGCAGTATCGAGTCGAGCACATGGCGTTCAACTACTCCGAGATAGCGCGCGCCATCACATCGGAGGAGTTTTTGGAGGCCATGGGCTTCGCGGAGGAGGCGGGACTAACGAACCTCGACTCCCGCTCGGTCGCGCAAAGAGACGTGTTCAGGCGCCGCCGCCGCCTGGGCCGTTGAGGTGGCTCGGGCCTTGGCGCGTCGATGCGGCCTCGATGGACGAGAAGGCCGCCCTCATTCCTAGCCGGTCCAAACTCCCTCGATGGAATGGTTGCAGTTCTCGCACTTGCCCTCATCGATCTTGACGAACTCGACCATGAAGCCCATGCGGCGAATCACCATCTCCTCGCATCCGGGGCAGAAGGTATTCTCCCCCGGATGTCCGGGAGCGTTCGAGACGTAGACGTACGTAAGGCCCGCCTCCTTGGCGGCATCTCGAGCGGCGTTCAAGGTGGAGATCGGAGTGGGCGGAAGGTTGGCCAGCTTGTAGAGGGGATAGAAGCGAACGAAGTGGAGCGGGGTCGAGGCTCCGATCTCGGACCTTATCCACCGAGCCATCTTTTCGATCTGCTTCGGATTGTCGTTCAGCGTCGGGATTAGAATGCACGTAATCTCGATGTGCACGCCGGCTTTTTGGAGCGAAGTCAGGGACTGTTTGACCGGCTCGAGCCTTCCCTCGCAGATTCGTTTGTAGAAAGAAGGGTCGAAGGACTTGAGATCGATGTTCACCCCGTCAAGTAGAGGGGCGAGTCTCGAAAGCGGCTCCGGGTTGATGTAGCCGTTGGAGTGTAGGAGGTTCTTTATTCCTGCTTCACGGGCTAGGGTGGCAATATCGAGCATGTACTCGAAGAAGACCACCGGCTCGCCCAACGTGTATGCCACCGACTTGAGGTCGTTCTCTCTTGCCTGAGAGACGACTCGGCTTGGCGGGAAGTCGTAGGCATAGACCTCCTCCGGATCCACGAGCGCCATATCCCAGACCTGACAGAACTTGCAGGCCATGTTGCAGCCGGCGGTGGTGACCGAAAGAGACCTGGTTCCCGGCAATACGTGGAAGAAGGGTTTGCGCTCTATGGGATCAATCTGGAGCAGGGCGGGGTTGCCATGAACAAGAGAATAGAGGGCTCCATCCCGGTTCTCCCGGACCCGGCATGTCCCCCTTTCTCCAGCGGAGACCGTGCAGGAATTCGGACACAGCTCGCACCGCACCTTCTTGTCATCGAGCGCCGTGTAGAAGGGAGAGCGTTTCGGTCCGAGTAGCCCTTTCACGGCCCCTCTTGCGCCGTTTGAATCACGACTCGAGACCTCGGAGGGCTGCGCGGCCGTGTCCTCTGAAGCCTTGGTTTTCGGCTCTTCGGATCGTGCGTGTGCCGGCAGGTAGTCCATTCCAAGCCTGGCCGCGCATGCCGCGCAGGCGGCCGATCCGGCGAGTTTCAGGAAGCCTCGCTTCGACAGAGAGACCCTGGATGCATTTGTCCCCGGACTCTTCTTGCTGCTGGTCCTTTTATTGCCGGGCATGCTGCCTCCCGGAGAGAAAGAGTGCGAGAAGTGCCGTAGCGTTCATTATGGACGCCAATAAATAGCATGCCACGAGCCCAAGAACGGGAGCAATGAGCACGCTTGCCAGCAAGGCTCCGAGACATGCGCCGACGAGCTCCAGCGAATAGGCGCTGCCGGTTGCTCTATCGGAGCTTGCCACCAGCAAATGATAGCAGGCAACCGCTACCGGGAAGCCGAGCCCGCTGAAGAGGCCGGCAATGAATGTCAAGCAAGAGAAGACGGCGAAGATGAGCCCCGTGCTTTCGATTCCCCCAGCTCTCGGCACGGCGAGCGCCATCAAGAGAGCGAAGATGGCGATGGCTCCCTGAATGGTTGCGAGCGTGCCAAAGGCGGCTTTGTCGCCGCCCATTCGCTTCATGAGGATCGCTCCTGTGACGAGGCCGGCCATGAACAGAGCCACAATCAGCCCTATCATCTCGTAGACGAATCCATAGATGCTTTGAAAGGAGTAGAGAAGCGCGACCTGCATCGCCATCGTCGAGAGGCCGGTCGTCGCGACGGCGAGTCGAACGGCTTGCAGCCGTGCGCTCGATTTGGTCTTTTGCCGCACCCTAGCTAGCACAACCGGGATGATCGAGACGCCGGCCAAGAGGAAGAGCCAATAGTGGCTGATGTGGGCCATCCAGTCGAAGGCCGGCGGCCGGTTTCCTCTGGTGACACGGTCCCATGCGGAGATGGTGTGGTAGTAGCCGACTGGTCTCGTATCACTGTTGTGGAAGAAGCGGGCATTGACGGGGAGCAGGGATTCCTCCCGCGGCTTCAGCTCGGCGAGTGGTGGCGGGAGCATGGGGCCCGTATCGGGGCCGTCGAGGTGCGCGTCTTGGCCGCGGCCATGATGCCACAGGAGCCAGGCCAGCCTGCGCTGTTCGGTCTCCTGAAGAACGGAATGAAAGTAGGCGGGAGAGAAGATGGACGGCTCGATATCCTTTGCTTCGTGACGCTCGTGCAGCAGGCGGGCATCTATGGTGACGGTATCTTCCGAATCGGTCGCGAAGAATAGGAGCTGCCCTCCGGCCAGGGCGGGCAATACCACCTCGAAGGTCTCGCGAAGAGAGTGGAAGATTGTCGCGTTTCGGTTGGCCACGGCTCTTGAGCGCATGTCGCCGGCGGAGCTTGCCCCTACTATGAAGATGCCGCCGGGCCGCAGTAGCTCTCGGCTCTCCTCGAAGAACTCCACGGTGTAGTATCGGTTCAAGGCGGCGGTGGTGGGGTCGGGGACGTCCACGAGGATGACGTCGTACTTCTCTTTGGTCGTCTTGACGTAGAGTCTGCCGTCGCCGGACATCACCTTCACCCTGGGATCGCCGAGCGCCGACACTGTGGCTTCCGGAACATGACGGCGCGCGGTCTCGATCATCAAGGGGTCGAACTCGATGTATCGGATCGTTTCCAGAGGATGCCTTGCCGCTTCTCGAAGGAGTCCTCGGAGTCCTCCTCCGACAAGGAGGAGTTCTCGAGGCTCTCGATGCTGGTTCAGTGCCAGATGAGCGAGGATCGCGGCGTTCATCTCCTCCAGCTCGAATCCTTCGTCATCGGGCACGGAGGTGCTGAAGGCCAAATGACCGCTTTGGAAAAAGGAGTGCTGATCTCCGTGACGCAGAACCGAGATGGTGCCGTGTGGTGATTGACGTGTCTCTATCAGCTCATGATCGGGAGCGAGCATTCGCCACTGCGTCCGGTATGCCCAGTCGTCTATGTGCTTCGAGAAAAAAAGGGCCGTCGACGAGAGCAGGAGCAAGGCAAACAGCACTGGCCGAAGCGACATCTTATCCTTGCCGCTATTCCTTGCTCGTCCCTTTTCGACAAGGAGGGCGCCAATAACGAGAGCCGCGCCCACCAGCAAAGTCGAGTGAAATGGGGTCGCATAGCGGACCAGAACGAAGGTGAAGAGCAGTCCGCCCAAGATGGCGCCGGCACCTTCGAGTACATAGGTGCTCGAGGCTCTCGAGGTGTCGTGGACACCGGCCGCGTCTCGCCAGATTCTTGCGAGGAGCACGAATAGAAGGCCGAGTAGAATGCCCAGGGGAGCCATGACCAAAAAGCATGAGACGGTCATGTCGAAGAAAGACAAGTGCGCGCCCGGGATGATCCTGAAGAAGCCTCGCAGCAGACGAACGATCAAGGTCGTCGCCGGCAGCACAAAAAGGAGGAGGATGGCGCAGAGTGAAAGGGCTCTAGATGCGTCTTCGGTTCGGCTGGAAAACCTCCCCCCGATCCAGCTTCCGGCTGCAACCCATATCAGCCAGGAAGATAGTATGACTCCTATGGCAAGCTCACTGCCGTGAAAGACCATCAGGAGCTCTCGCAGCATGAGCACCTGGGTGATTTGGCTTCCCGCTCCGAGCGCCAGAACGGCGGCCCATGGAGCAAGAAAGTATCCAGAGCCCCTAGTCTTCATTGCTGTATGGAATAAGCTTTGGCCGCGCCGTTGGCCTCGATGGAGGGCTCATTGTTGGTCGGCCTCGATCGGTGGGAATCGTCGTGTGTTCGGGGTCTATAGAAACGAGCTGTCGCCAACGAAGGGGTTGGACTTTTTCTCCTCCCCGAAGGTGGAGGATGGTCCGTGACCGGAGAGGAACTGCACGTCGTCTCCAAGGGGGAAGAGGACCTCCTTGATGGACTTAATTAGAGTCTTGTGATCTCCGCCGGGGAAGTCGGTACGCCCGATAGAGCCTTGGAAGAGGACGTCTCCGACTATGGCTAGTCGCGACGGCTCGTGGAAGAAGGCGATATGGCCAGGGGTATGTCCTGGGCAATGTAGAACCTTCAGCTCCACCTGGCCGAAGGAGACGGTATCGCCGTTTCGAAGCCATCTATTCGGTTGGAAGCCTCGGGCGTTTATGAGCCCGAACATGGTCTTTTGCTGATCCATGGCCTCAATCCAGAACTTGTCGTCCTCATGAGGCCCCTCGATTGGCACCTCGAGCCGTTCGGCTAACTCGCCGACACCCCCCACGTGATCGATGTGAGCATGTGTGACGAGA
>SKWY01000423.1 GCA_007128675.1 Deltaproteobacteria bacterium
CTGACCGAGCTGTATAGGCTCGCGGCATCGATGCTGGAGGACGAGGCCGCCGGCTACGCCGAGCGGGTGGGTCGAGAGGCGCGGCAGCCCCTCATTCTCGGAAAGGTCAAGCTCGCGCCCGTGGCCCATGCCCCAAGAGAAGAGCCCTTGCCCCGCCTTTCCGAGGCATACTCCCTGCTGCTGATTCCAAGCGATGATCTCGAGCCCGCCCAGTGGCGGACGAGCTGGGAGGGGATGTGAGAGTAGCCTGCCATACGATAATCGGGCGCCAAACTGCGTGGGTCGCGCCGGCCAAGCCAGGCACCCGGCTCCTCGTCGCCTGCACGCTCCTCCTTGCGGGTCCTGTCTTCGCGGCGGGCGCCGGCGAGGCTAGGCCATCGAGCCATTCGAACGAGCCCTCGGCGGAAGAGGAGTGCGGGGCCGACAGGCGCTGCCGGATTGAACGGCTGAAGAGAATCAACCCGCCCCGGCGCCAAGAGAAGCGAATCGAGCTAGAGCAAAGAGCAAGAAGCGAGGCCACCTACTGGGAGGAAGAGAAGAGGCCGATTCGATATCGATATCCCTGGAGCGCCGGGCTGAGGCTCGGAAGGGTCGGCCTCAACGCCGGCTTCTCACTCTCATCCATGTTCAGAGTCGAAACCGGACTCTCCTACAAGGACTTCTTTTGGGGCGAGACGCTTCGAGCCCTCGATCTGCAGGCCACCTACCTCCCCAGCACGGGAACCCTGAGCCCCTATCTCTCGGCGGGGTTCACCGGCATCAGCGGTGAGATCAGGTTCTACGACGCTTTGCAGCCTGGTCTCGACCAGAACGTGAGGAGGTTCACTTACGACGCGACAGCCCACGCTCTTCGCTTCGCGGCCGGTCTGGATTTCGCCCCGGTGCTACGAGGCCCGGATTCCTTTTTTGGCTGGTGGAACATTAGGCTAGGGATCGTCTTTCAACCGCATATCTACCATCGAGCCCGAACCGAGGAAGGCCTGTACAATCCGGAGGCATGTAGACGTCTGGAGACCAGGCTGGAGAGAGACTTCCGTTTCCATCCAGAGTTCTTCGTGGGAATTGGATTTTGAAATGCAAATCGTTCGACTATTAGTTTTGGTGCTGGCCTTATCTCCAGCCTTGCTTCCAGCAGAGCCTGTAATAAAGGCAAACGACGAAGCCGACGTGAAGACATCTCGCCTCCCGAGCACGGGAGAGCTGCTGATTCAAAAGGGCACTGGGAGCGTGCATATCTACCAGCTAGTCGAGGAGATGGTAGACGACTTGACCGAGGATCTGCGCTCCTTGAACCCGACTGTAGTTTCGCCGATGGCCTTCCAGGGATTGCACCTCACCCCCAACCTAAGCGCCAGCTTCGGCACCTTCGTAGAGGGCACGATCCTGGCCGCGGTAGCCGGGCAGACCAACCATGACATCAAGCGCTGCGTCGCCTGCAGGGCCCTCCACACACGGGCTGAGGACGATGTCTGGGTGATCAGGATGGGCAT
Organism: Deltaproteobacteria bacterium; assembly: GCA_007128675.1. Classification (GTDB taxonomy): domain Bacteria; phylum Myxococcota; class Myxococcia; order SLRQ01; family SLRQ01; genus SKWY01. The sequence goes on from SKWY01000423.1 coordinate 1,491, forward strand.
GGTCAGACAAGAGGACATGCAGTCCGAAGCAGAGAAGCTGGGAGTCGTCACCTTTCTTCGGGCAGCCTTGTCATGGTTTCCTCGAGCCAATGTAGTTGCTCTTCAGGCCGAAGTAGTTCGCGCCTTGGACGGCGCCGTCCTATGGAGCGAGGTCTATCGCTCGGACGCATCCACGGCGGCGATACTCCGCACCGGGACGCGCATTCAAACCAGAGAGGAGAGAGTCCTGGAACTCGAACGCAAGCTCGCCAGGCGACCATACTATGGTTATCGGGTCTGGGGAGGCGCCGCTAGAATTCCCTATGACAGGCCGGAGGGTTCCTTGAACGGCGTGTCGGCGGGCATCCAGATTTTCGAGCGGTTTGGAGAGGACAATCGCTGGCTCTACGGGATTACCGCCGACGGGTTCATGAGGATAGCAACGGACATTCCTCTGCTTGGCGCTTTTGCTCTTGGGGCTCTGCAGTATGAAATCTTCCCGCCTAACCTGAATAATATTGTCATATTCACGGGTCCGGCCCTCGGAGGATTCCTCGCCGGCACGGAAGGCAACTCCGTCGTGGCGGAGTGGACAGTGGATGTAGTGCTCAACATGCGCCTTGGAGGCGGCGCGAGCATCTTCTACTTCAGGCCGGTCGAGTTCGTGGGGCGTGACCTCGGTGGCGTGGGAGCGAAGCTCCGCGCTTCGGCAACCTGGTAATACGAAATGAACAGACTCTTCATTTGCTATCTTTTTTGTATCACCCTGCTGGCGCAGGCTTGCTCTCACGGGCAGCAGCCAGGGGTTACGGTGATAGTTCCCAGCGAAGCCGTCATGGACGAGCGATATGATCCCGGCGGAGAGATACCATCACGTCGATACGTGGTTCGAATGAGTGATGGGAGGCGAGACTGGGAGATCGAGTTCCCGGAGGTGGCGACGGGCTACGAGCTGGCGATCCCTCTCGAGGCCCGGGATCCTGGGGTGCATGTCACGAGCGACCTGGACGTCCTGACGGAGGCCGACATGGAGCTCCTCCGAAAGCGCCGGCGAGAGGCCCCCGGAATGGAGCGCGAAGGAATATATCGAGGGGGCGAGTCTTGGCTCGACGAGCTGGCCTCGAAAAGAGAGCAAGACGAGGACTCGTCGACCGACGATTGGGAACCGGAAGACGAGAAGGCCCCACCACTCGATGAGAGCGCACCCGCGCCCACTAGGCCAAGCTACCTTCTGGGAGTAAACGAGATACAACGCCTCTATCGCACCGGGAACTACGAGATAGCCATGGTCAAGCTGCATGAGCTCTCTCGCGCATATCCATCTGATGTTCGCCTCCTCTCGATGAAGGGAAGCCTCTGGCTACGGCTTGGGCAACCCGAGCTCGCCGCCGAGGCATGGGAAGAGGTGCTTCGCATAGATCCACGAAACGAAGCGGTCATTCGTGCCCTTGGAACACTCAACGCGCCTCGGGGCGGGAGCCAGGAGTAAGTCATGAGAGCCGTACTCGGCATACTTGTCATCGTCGGAACATTCCTCGTGGCTCTGCGCTACCTGACGATGGACTTCAGCGGATACCTCAATATCTACGCCGCCATTCTCCTCGCGGGCTTGCCTTTGGGTGTCGTCATATTGAGCTACAGAGGCTCCGCCCTCGCCAATGCTTTTAGAGGGGCCCTCGAGAGTCTTCGCTTCAGACCGGAGGAAGAGCGGCTTCGTCTAGGAGAGCTGGTCCTGTCCTTCGGCCGTGAGGTGAGAAGGGGCCAGGCCGGACGAGCCAGCGCAATCCTGGAGAAAGCGGAGAACGGCACATTGAGGAGCCTCGGCCGCCGGGTCCTCGAGGGTCAGGGCAGGGAGGCTCTCGAGGCCCATGCCCGCATACAAGTCGAACGCTCCCTCGCCAAGAGAAGGGATGCCGAGTCCGTGCTCGTCACCTTGGGAGAGACCGCGCCCGCCGTCGGAATGATTGGGACGGTGATAGGCCTGATACAGCTGCTCGCCAACATGCGGGACTTCGAGAAGCTCGGCTCGGGGATGGCCATTGCTCTTCTTACGACTTTCTACGGGCTGATCCTGGCCCATCTCTTCTACCTTCCCTTGGCTCGCCTAGTGGCGCAGCAGGCCGCCCGCCACGCCGAGAACATGCAGCTCGTATTGGACGGCCTGATTCGCGTCGCCGAGAGGCGACCTCTTCACGAGCTTCAGGAGGTCGTTGGAGTAGAAAGCTCTTCCCTCGATGCCGCCGCCTGACGAAGCCATGCAGACCACAGAGAACAAGACCCCGTCCACGAAGACCAGCGGCTCCGTCGCAAAGCTTGGTCATTGGACTCGGCCGACCGCGCGCAGCCGAACGACCTGGCTCGTCAGCTACGCCGATCTGGTCACGATTCTGTTGAGCTTCTTGATCCTCTTGCTGGCCGTATCCGGGCTTAACCAGCCCAAGTTCGAGCTTCTGGTCTCGGCCCTCTCCGGCCGAGCGGAAGGAACGCTGCAGCAAATCAAGACCCATCTCGATGAGATAATCGAGGAGTCGGGGCTAGTCGGCGAGGTGGAGACGCTGCTCGAGCCGGACGGCCTCAAGGTATCCTTCCCAAACGCTCTGCTCTTCGATTCGGGGAGCGCGCGCCTTACTCCTCAAGGCGTGGCGGTCTTCGAACCCATCGCATCGCAGCTCACCGAAACGGTCGCCCCCAGGTTCGGCTTCATCATCGAGGGTCACACGGACGATGTGCCAATCCACACGGTGGAGTTCCAATCCAACTGGGAGCTATCGGCGAGCCGCGCGATACACGTAATGAACAGGCTCTCCGAGGCCGGCGTGGATCCCCGCCGGATATCGATCCAAGGCTACGCCGACACTAGGCCCGCCGAACCTCGCGAGACCGTCGCCCTAGACGGTCTCGACGAGATACAGGCCCGCCGAGCGGCCAGCCGACGAGTCATAATCCGAATCGACACTCTCGACGACGCCGGCAAGAGGCTCCTGATGGAGCAGTGGGAGCCAGAAACGCATTTCCTAGACCAAGAGGCGCAGCCATGAAGTCAGCGATTCTCGTAGTGGGCACCATGTTTGCCCTCGCGTCATTCGGCGTCTTTGAGCCCCACGAGGCTTCGGCCCAGCCACGAAGGTTCTCCGATGGCGCTTCTCTAGCCGCGGCGGAGGCGAGTAACAGAACCCAGATTCAGGCACGCGCCACGGTGGAGTCTCTCTTCGCGCGCCTCTGTCCTGGGCGCTGCGAGCTTCTCGGGCTGGATGTCGTAGTCGGAGAAGCAGTGCCCATCGACCCTTTGAGCCCTGGCTTCGAGCCGGCCTCCCCGGATGCCCATCAGGTAGCGGCGACGCGAATCCAGGTCTCCATACTCCTTGACTCCGCTCTACCGGCCGACTTTCGACGGAACATTCCAAGACTGATCCGCTTCCGCCTGCAATCCATGGCCCCAACCGTCGAGGTGAGAACCGAGACCCTCCAGTTTCCAGAACCCCAGCTGGAACCCATGCCTCCCGCCTACCAGGAGCCCATGCCCTGGATGGAGCCGCCACGCCCCATGCCCGAGCCCGAGCCACTGGCCGAACCATCGGAGCCCAAGGTCGCGGCGGAGCCCGACTGGTCTCTTTTCTTGCCATTGATCGTGCTCCTCTTGATGAGCTTGATCCTGCTGATCGCGCTATGGATGGTCCTTCGTCATGGGGCAAGGCGCCAGGACGAGGCCGAAAGACCGAGCGAGCCGGAACCGGA
>SKWY01000024.1 GCA_007128675.1 Deltaproteobacteria bacterium
CGCCATCGCTCCACCCGGCAAACTCATACCCCTCGTCGGCCACCGCAGTTACGCTCGTCGCATCCTCTCCATGGGCGACTACCTGCGTGGCCTCTCCGCTTATGCTCCCGTTCGGGCCGGCATGGTACTGGACGATGTATGCGTCGACGACTTGAAAGGAGCGCGGCCCGCTCGGCTCGGAAATATTCCCGGCAGCATCCTCCGCCCAGGCTCTGACCGTCCACTCCCCTATTGACAGATCAAGCTCCAAAGACCATGCCCCGTCCCCGTCTGCCTGCCCCAAACCAAGCCTATTCACTTCGTCACGCACCTCTATGGAGACGTTGGGCTCGGAGGTGCCTGCCATCTCCACCGGCGAGTTCACAATCGCCCCCTCCATTGGATAGACAATCTTGGGCGCCGCAAGCATGACATCGAAGAACTCCGTTCGGCTCGCAAGCTCAAGACCACACTCCGTCGCCCACCGCGCCTCTATCAAGTAGGTACCCGGGCTCGGGAAGCTCACCTCGGCCACGGTCAGCCCGTCCTCGTAGCTTGCCCCGGCGGGCATGGTGATCGATTCCACGAAGCGGGTGTAATCGCCTTCCACATACGTGTCGAAGACCCCATCAGAGCGCAGATACTGTCCATCCGGGCTCAGAACCAATAGCTCCAGGAAGGTATCCTCATACACGGCCCCCAATGCTCCGCTCTCCAGAACCAGGTCTATGGAGAAAGCGTCACCGGCTGCGTAGGAGTCCTGGTTTGTCTCCAAGATCGGGATCGCCGCGTCCGATTCAACAGCAAATGTCACTCGATCCACCAACTCGTCGTTGTTGGAGGTATCGATGAGATCCACTCTCCACTCCCCGGGCATGGCGTCCCAAGGGATCGAATAAGCGTCTCGAGCCTCACCGCGACCGTCGGTAGACAAGAGAACCGATCCGCGTTCATCGAGTACGGGATCGAAGTAGCGCACCCGGTATCGGCTCGTCTCCTCTTCGGCTAGGCCACCAGCCGTCAAGAAGATCTCCGAACAAGGGGCAAAATGCCTGCCTTGCACGGCATTGGCCGCGTCACGATAAAGCCTGATGTGACCTACACGAACCTCCGCCACCGCAAAAGCCGACACCGATGAATCCGAGGTGGAGGTAGCAGAGACGTCGATATGCCCCTCGTCGTCGACCTCAGCTCCCACCGGAACTCGCGCTTCCACTATGAAATGAAAAGTTCCGCCATATGGGTCAACCGCGGAAACGACGTCGCATGTATCCGTTATCAGCTCGCCATCGGCTATGGTGCCATCGCCGGAGGGATCGGACCAAACCTGCACATCCCAACCTTGCCGCGAGACGGCCTCCAGCTCGAAGCAGTCCGAGGTCTCGCCACCGTTGCGTAGCGTGTATGGGAAGTACACTCGATCGCCTGCCGCCGCCGAAAGGTTGGTGGCATAGTCGATCTGGTACTCCGGCGCCAAGGACAACCTATCGATCGCCGTGGTCCGCAGCACCATTGAGCCAAAATCGCCAGGCGCTGCCAGCGGTCGCACTCGAACCACGGTTCTTTGACGTTCTCCGACCGGCGCATCAGCGGGAATCTGCACCTCCACGATGATGTCCAGCGTCTCACCGGGAGCGAGCATGCCGGTATCGGGCAGCCCGTCGCCGGTGGTGTCTCCCGGCGCGCTATTCCATGAGCCATCACCGTCGATGTCTTCACCAAGAAGATCGTCGCCAACACCGTTACCGTTCGCGTCTTGCCATAAACGCACGGTCCAGCCTTGGTCGGTGAGTAGCTCGAAGGTTCCGACATGACTCTCCTCATCGTTGTTCCTGACCTCGGCGATATGAGGAACCGAGCTCCCGACCAGCCCGGATCTGTCGGTAGCTGGACCTATGGAGAGGAGGCCCAGGCTCGTCATGACTTCCGCGGTGTCGCGCTCGGCCGGCTGGACCCATGAGACCGCCTCCAGCTCGGTTCGATCTGTCAGACCATGAAGGCCGGAGGGCACCAAGAGGCGAAGAACGACATTGAACTCCTGACCCGCGGCCAGAGGCCCCGTATCGGGATATCCGTCTCCGGTCGTGTCCCAAATCGGATCCAGAAAGTCCCCGTCACCGGGCTCAAATGAGCCGTCACCCCCATAATCAATCGCCATCAGCTCATCAGGGCTGCCGTCGCCGTCGTAATCGGCCCAGAGTTCGATGCCCAGGCCGCGGTTGGAGATTGCCCGCAAGCGAATGGTATCAGGAGCGTTGCCAAGGTTGGTTACGGTAAACGGGTACTCCACAAAGCCCGGTGACGGAGCCGCCCCCACCTGATCCGGCTCTACCTTGACGCCAGCAAAACCAAAAGTGCCAAGGCGCCCATCGGGACCGCCTGCGTTGTCATATATCCAGTCGCCGATTGGCTCCTCGGCACCGGCCGAAACGTGAAAGTGAATCGACGTCCCAGGGTCGATCCCGAGGGCTGTCCACGGAACACCGCACTCCATCCGAGTTTGAGATTGGCCCGGCTGAACGTCATTCCAGATCGAATCATTGAGATCGAATGTACCGGGCAGCGTGTGCCCATCCGCCCACCCATCCTCATCCACCATCGGATCGCCATTCTCCTCATCCAACGGAATGTATGGCACCAGGTCGACAACAAGATCTCTGTTCTGTTGCCACCTGACCCTCAAGATGAGGTCGTCGGATCCCATGCGTGTATCGCCAGGAGTTAGGTTCATATAGAAATAGAAGAACTGGATGGCGGCGGACTGGACCACCCGTTCCGCATAGAGGTAGAGATTGTCCTCATCGAACGTCCAGGCGAAGGAGTAGATGTCACGGCCCTGGCCACCGACGGGGCAATCGCGATCCACGGACAGACTGCAATCGGTGACACTTCCGTCGCCATCGAATGTCACCTGATTGGGGTTAGCCAGCACCGCCTGCCAATCGTCGAACTCACCGTCAATCTCGATCGTCGTCAGCGTTGGCGTCCAAGCCTGGGCGGCGCTCCCAGGCGCCAGAACGAATGAGACGATCGAGATGGCAGTTACCAGAAAACCCTTTTTTTCGTTCATGGAAGCCTCGCGGTTCCCTCTTCTCCTTACGTTGTCGCACCCCCCGAAGAGTGCATCGGAGCATCTCTCCTTGATTCTACCAGATCATAACGGTGCCCATAGACTATATACCCTGGTAGCAGCTTCGCTCCCGAAGGGTTCCCCCAACGGCAGCCAACCCCTGGTGGCGCGGCCCAGGCTGGACTAAAAGGAAGGTCATGGCCTCGGATATCGGCATCACAGCCCGAGTCGTGCTCCCCATCCTGCTGCTCGCCTTTTCGGCCAGCGCCGCCGCCGCGAGCGGATTCACCCAGGAGCAGCTCCTTCAAATCGCAAGCTCATACCTGGACCGGGGGCAAAACGAAGAGGCCCTCCAGCCTTTGAGGATGGCCCTGGAGGCCGACTCACAAAGCGCAAAGGTCCATCGTCTCCTCGGCCTGGCGTTCTCCAGGCTAGATCGACCAGCCGATGCCGAGCCGCACCTCGCAAAGGCCGCCCGCCTCGAGCCCGGCAACTATGAAGCCTGGATCCTATTGGGTATGGCTCGAGATCTGAAAGGCTCTTATGGGGACGCCCTCCAGGCTTACCGCTCGGCGATCTCCGTGGACGAATCTCGCGTATGCGCCTGGCGAGAGAAGGGCATGACCCATCTTCTGGACGGCAGCCCCAACGATGCGGTTCGGATCCTTCGCAAGGCCAGCTCGCTGCTGGAGGAGCCGGACGCCGGTCTCATGGCCGATCTCGGCTATGCCCTGGCGGCCGCCGGCGATGGAGACGCCGCCGTGAAGACTTTGTCGAGAGCGGCCGAGATCGCTCCACGAGACGCGGAGGTACGCTTCCTTTTGGGCAGAGTCCATGCCGGAGCCGGCCGCACGGATGAGGCGATAGCCGCCTACGACTCCGCCCTGGAACGAGACGGAGACCACTCCCTCGCCGCGATGCACAAGGGGCTGACCCTGGCCGGCGCCGGCCGCCACGACGAGGCGATCCAATCCTTCGAACGAGCGCTGACTCATAGACCGAGGGACGCGCGCCTTCGAACCGCCCTCGGCCGGACCCACGCTTCCAAGGGGAACCTTGCCCAGGCCGAGGAGCATCTATCGGCCGCCGTGGCGTCGGAGCCCCGGCTGGCACCGGCCTGGCGCGATCTGGCCCGCGTCAGGGAGGCTTCGAATGATCGAGAAGGCGCGCTGAAGGCACTTCGCCGCGCCGCAAGCTTGCTCCCCGGAGATGAAACAATCGCCGCGGAGGTAGCCCGCCTCGAGAAGGCAGCACGAGAGGCGGGCCTGCCCGCGGATGGGGAATAGCCGTCCAATCAATGAGTTTGTATGCCCTTGAAAAATCGTAGACCGAGTCATGAGAGTTTGTGCGACTCGCGTCTCTCGCCTACCATGTAGAATGGGTTACAAGCTCGATCCGACGCGGAGCGCTCATGAACACTAGGAGGAAGCTTAGTCGAATGCTGGCCGTCATGGCTGTCGCAGCGGCGGCCACGGGGATCGGCTTCGGTCTCGTTCCAGCCGGCCAAGAAGGACAACAGAGCACATCCCCGCTCCCTTCGTTGGACTCCTTCGTTCTGGACTGGGACACTCTCGCCCACCATGGGAGCACCGTTCGTCCCACGGCCTCGAACGAGAAGGACGAAGAAGAAGAGCATGACCTGTCCGCCCTGCGGCTCGTCAGCCGGGTCATGTTCCTCGTGCAGGAGAACTACGTAGAACCGGATCGAGTAGACCCCCGCGAGATGCTCCTTGGTGCCCTCGACTTCATCGAGAAGAGAATCCCCGAGGTTCTTGTCGATGATACGGACGCCGAGGAGAAGAACAGAGTCACGCTGACGGTGAACCGATCCACGACGCATATCGCACTCACGGGCCTCAACGCGGTATGGGATATCGCGCCACGACTGAAAAAAGCCTTCTCCTTCATTCAGGAGAACCTCGTCACTACAGAGGATACGCGACGCATCGAGTATGCGGCCATCAACGGCATGCTCTCGACCCTGGACCCCCACTCAAACCTCCTGGATCCGGAGCAGTACTCCGATATGAAGATGCACACTCGAGGCGAGTTCGGCGGCCTCGGCTTCGTGGTCTCCATGCGGGATGGGAGGCTTACCGTGATGCGCATCATACCCAACACTCCCGCCCATCAAGGTGGCGTGAAGCCCCGCGACGTCATCACTCAAATAGAGGACGAATCGACGATAAACATGGGGCTTACCGACGCCGTGAACCGTCTGCGCGGCAAGCCGGGAACGCCGGTGAACTTCTGGATCGACCGCGACGGCTTCGAGGAGCCAAAGCGCTTCACCCTCGACAGAGCCATCATAGAGATCGAATCGATAGATCCCGTGCGCCTCCTCGCCGATTCCGTCGGCTACATCAGGGTCACCAACTTTCAGGGGCATACCACCCGCGATCTACGAAAGGCCATAGCGAAGCTTCGAGAAGAAGCGGGTCAGGACATCAATGGCCTGGTGCTCGATCTTAGGGGCAACCCGGGAGGTCTTCTCGAGCAGGCGATACACGTGGCCGATCTGTTCATCGATAGGGGAACTATCGAATCCACCGTCGGCATGAACAACCGTCTCCAAGAACGCAAGACGGCCAGCCGCGAAGGGACTCTATCGGACATCCCTCTCATAGTTCTCGTCAGCAACACTTCGGCCTCCGCCTCGGAGATCGTCGGAGGCGCGGTCCGAAACCTCGATCGAGGCCTCGTTCTAGGCAACCCGACTTTCGGCAAGGGCTCCGTGCAGGTGCTCTACGACCTTGTCGACAAGTCGGCCTTGAAGCTGACAATCGCGCAGTACCTCACCCCGGGAGACGTCTCGATCCAAGACATGGGCATAGTGCCCGACATCGAGCTGACGCCGGCGCTTGTCGCCGAGAACAGAGTAATGGTCTTCGCTCCGCGGCGGACCCTACGGGAAAGCGATCTCGAGAGCCTCTATGGAGACGGTGAGTCTCCGGTGACCCCGGCAATCGGCCTCGATCCATTCGAGACAAGGCGCCCCGAAGCCGAGGGTGACGACCAGGAGGTCGTCTCCACGCTCACTTATCTTCGCGACGACGTTCCGGATGACGAAGAGATAGACGAGTTCGAGGAGCCCGAGTGGGAAGCGGATTTCCACGTCGAGCTGGCACGCGCAATCTTGGCCGACGCCGGGGCTCCGACCCGGCGGGTCATGCTCGAACGAGGCAAGAAGGTCATCGAGGAACGACGAAAAGAGGAGAGGCGTCGAATCTATAGCGCCATTAGTGATCTGGGCGTCGACTGGACCCCCTCGCCAAAAGAAGAGAACTCGACGTCATCAAACCCCAACATAGACGCCTCACTTCGATTTGATGGACCATCTCGTGCCGGCAAGGAAACCCATCTTTCCATCACCTTGACAAACAAGAGCGACGAGACTCTGCATCGCATCAGGGCCTGGACCGAGTCGACGACGCCGCGCACGGTGCGCCACAGCCTCCTTTTCGACAGGCTCGAGTTTCTGTTCGGCAAGCTGGCGCCCGGTGAGGAGCGTACATGGAGAGTGCCCGTCGAACTCCCAAGCGACATCACGGCCAGAAGAGAGATGCTGGACATCAGAGTCGAGGCGGACGGCCATGACTCCATTCCTTCGGTCCAAGCCTTGCTCGACATAGAAGAGCTACCGCGACCATCCTTTGCCTTCGCGTGGCAGATCTCTCCAAGCGACGAGGCCAATGATGACGGCAGGCTTTCTCTCGGGAAGAGCGCGAACATAGATGTCTTCGTCAAGAACATCGGCGAGGGCAGCTCGTCCGAGGCCGTCGCGACCATCAAGAACCTCGAGGACCAGCACGTGTACATCACTCGGGGACGTCATCACATAGGAGAGCTGAAGCCCGGCGACACGGATAAGGCTTCGATGACCTTGGAACTTCGCGATGGCTTCGAGAAGGACGCCGTCAAGATGCGAGTAACGGTCTTAGACCACGACAGGGCGCAGTACGTCTCCGATGAAATCGAGATTCCCGTGGCCCGTGAGCGGATCGAGCCGGCTCCCGCTTCGGGGGCGGTGCGCCTGAACGATAGCTCCGTGCTTCTTGGATGGGCGAGCGCCGATGCGGCCGGCATCGCCAAGGCGGCAGAAGGCGCCACGCTCCCCGTTGATGCCCGAGTCGGTGACATGTTCAGAGTGCAATGGTCGAACGAAAGGACAGGGTTCGTGCCGGCAGACGCGGTCCGCCTGTTGCCTAGGTCGCGAAGGCAGCCAACAGGCGAGATCACGGCGCTCTTTCCACACAGCCCACCATTGATAGTACTGAACGGCGACCTGCAAGCAGCTGTCACCGAGGCGGACCGGATTGTGATATCCGGTGTAACCAAGGCCACGGACGAGCTTAGGGACATCTACATCTTCATCAACAACGACAAGGTCTTCTTCAAGGCCTGGCAACCCGAGCTGGACACAGTCGGCGTCAAGGATTCCCAAGACGTCTCGACCGCCAATGAACCAAATGACGAGGCAAGAAAAGACGGCTCCACCGATAGCGCGAAGCCGCGAAAGGAGAGTTTGCGCAACCTTCGCAGGATCCCCTTCGAAGCAACATTGCCCCTTCAAGATGGAGCCAACAGCGTCATCATCTTTGCTCGGAAGACGGACGAGCTGCAGGCTCGCCAGCAGATTGTCATCTTCAGAACACCAGAGGCGTTGCAGGAATCCTCCGTCGACGCCAAGAAGGAAGCCTCCTCGGCTGACTAGGCATTCGCCCGGCATGGCACCGGATCGAGCTAGGCCCCGAGAAGACCAACCGCCAATTCGACCCGCCTCTCTTCGTGAGAGCCCCCTCTCCCCATGAACCTTAGAGTGGTCCTACTGGCCGCGGCCCTGGCTGGCTGCGGCGTCGTGATCGTAGCCTACAAGATCGGCGCCCTGGGATACGAGCTAGTTCCTCGGACGACGGAGGATAGGTGGTCCGTCCAGATGCAGGTGCGCTACCGGGGCGCGGGTGACAACGCCGTCGCTCGCATTCATCTTCCATCGGACCGCGAGCCACACCAACGCATCTACGACGAACGTATCGTTTCCGAGGGCGGAACCTTCGATGTCATCACCCAGGACGGCAACAGGGTCGGCGTGCTTGCGGGGCACGTTGGAGCCCAAAGCACCCTATCCTATCGGTTCGCCGTGCATCTCTCGGCTAGGGAAGGAGTGCTGCCCGCCGAGGCCGAGATCATCGATGGGGACCTGGAGAATGGCTCGGCCTGGCTGGAGGCCGAGCAGTATATCCAGTCCGATGACCCGCGTGTCGCGAGCCGCCTCGAAGAGATCAATGCTCCCGATGCCGGTCCAATCGAAACTGTTCGCCATATCCACGGCTATGTTACCGACGAGGTGGCGGACCTAGATTTTGGAGACGATACGGACGCCTTGACGGCCCTTCAAGTCGAACGAGGCGGACCCCTCGGTAAGGCGCGCCTCGCCGTAGCCCTTGCTCGCGCGGCGGGCATCCCCGCGAGAGTCGTCACGGGAATCGATCTGGAGGATGGCGCTCGCAGCGAAGTGCAGCACTGGGCCGAGGTGAGCCTTGCCGGTGACTGGCATGCCCTCGACCCCATCTCCGGCTATCTTGGCTCATTGCCTCGTCAAAGGCTCATAGTGTTCACGGGAGACGCCCCTCTCCTCTCGACGGCGGCGGTCGAGGATCTTTCGTTTCAGCTGACGGCCATGAAAGAGGAAGTCTCCCAGCATCGGCTCTATCGCCGCAGGGCCAGCGATGCCGGCCGTCTCCTAGACAGGGTAAGCCTGTATACCCTACCGGTGCAGACCCAGATGACACTGCGGGTTCTGCTCTTGATCCCCTTTGGGGCTTTGATCGTGGCGCTATTCCGCAACATGGTAGGCGTGCCGACCTTCGGCACGTTCATGCCGGTGCTGCTCGCGCTTGCGTTCATCGAGACCTCCCTGGCCATAGGTGTCGCCCTCCTCCTGCTGATAATCGGCGTGGGATGGGTCTTTCGAAGACTGCTGGACTGGTTGCAGCTGCTCATGATCCCAAGGCTTTCGTTCCTGCTCACCGTGGTCATCTTGATCATCGTCGGCATAAGCCTGCTTAGCGATCACGCGGGCATGACCGCGGGCCTGTCGGCCGCGGCGTTCCCAATAGTGATCATTACGGCCACCATAGAGCGCTTCTCCGTGATGATCGTCGAGGAAGGCCCCAGAAACGCCGCCAAGACGACGGCGGGCACGCTTCTTGTCGCCCTGGCCTGCTACGCTCTTCTGATGAGCAACATGCTCCAACGCACGGTCTTGGCGTTTCCGGAGCTGCTCTTGCCGGTCCTCGGCGCCCTCCTGCTCATAGGTCGTTATACCGGCTACAGGTTGTCCGAGTGGGTGAGGTTCGCGGCCTTCAAGAAAGGGTTCAAGGAGGCGTGAGTCATGATTCCGTGGCGTTTGGGGAATAGATCGTTTTCTAGGCGAGCGTCAGATGTCTCAATGAGGCATGAAGCGTGAGCCTCTGGCGTTTCCAGACCTATCGCCGAGTCGGCCTGCTCGGAATCAATAGGCGTAACGCCGAGTACATCCTCGGCCACAATCCCCGTCGCCTGTTTCCCTTGGTCGACGACAAGCTGGCCACCAAGGCTTTGTGCAGGGATCACGGGATACGAACTCCCGATCTCTACGGAACCATTTCCGCCCACCACGAGATTCGCGACCTGGAGAAGATGCTGGCTCCTCATGATTCGTTCGTGATGAAGCCGGCCTCGGGAGCCATGGGCAACGGTGTGCTGATGGTGCTCAAGCGAAGGGGCGACAGTTTCATAAGGGGAAGTGGAGCTCAGCTCGGGATACGAGATCTTCGCTATCACGCAAGCAGCATTCTCTCGGGCCTATACTCTCTTGGCGGGCGTGTCGATCGGGCGCTCATCGAAGCACGCGTCCGAGTTCACGAAGTTTTCAATGATCTGGGAGAGGGAGTGCCCGACTGCCGCGTCATCGTCTTTCGTGGCGTGCCGGTGATGTCCATGCTCCGCCTTCCAACCCAAATGAGTGATGGGCGAGCGAACCTGCACCAGGGCGCCATCGCCGCGGGTGTGGACATCACCACCGGGACCACTCATCACGCCGTCCACCTCGACCGTGTCGTCTCGAAGCATCCCGATACGGGCAAGGCCGTGCGCGGCATCCAGCTGCCTCATTGGGATGAGATCCTACGAATATCCGCCATGAGCGCCGACATGACGGGTCTGGGCTACCTGGGTGTGGATGTAGTCATAGACGCCGATGAAGGACCAATGCTGCTCGAACTCAACGCCCGCCCCGGCCTTTCCATCCAGATTGCCAATGGCGGAGGCCTTACGCCTCTTCTCGAAAGGATCGAAAAGCTCGATATTTCGGGCAGCACTCCAAAGGAACGTATCGCCATGGCTCGTTCCGTTTTCGCAGCTCATCGCAAGGCCGCTCTTGGAGAAGATCGTGCAACGTGACTCGACTAACGCGCGTTCGACCGCCATCTTGCTTTGCCTCTTGGCACTGTCCACCCTCGGCTGCAATCTCGAAAGCGGCAAGGACGAACCCTCCAACAATGGCCTTCCCGAGGCCGCCGTCGTGGCGGAGATGGTCTTCGTCGTGCGCGTAAAGGGTAAGGGAGAGGACGTGAGGCTGAAGGTTCCTCTTCCTATCGCCAGCGACCACGTTCGAATCCTCGACGAAGAGTTTCGACTTCGAGGCTTCACCATGGAAGAGATAATGGAGGACGACCTGCGGTTTGTCGCCCTCGACTATCCCGCGCTGGAAGGAAGACGTCGCTTCACGTACAAGGCCCTGCTCGCCATCGATCCCTTCGAGCACGATAGCGTCTCCCCCGACGCGCCCGACTCCATACCACCCGAGCTTCGACGATACACCTTGCCGACTCCTCGACTGCAGTCGCGAAGCCCCCTTGTGCGCGAGCGGCTCATCGAGCATATCGAGCCACGCCTCGAGGCAGGAGAGACGGACCTTCCGCGAATGATCTTCGGACTCGTGGCGGGCCAGTTCGAGCGAAGAACGGCTGGAGGCACGAGCAACGTTCTAAAAGCGCTCCGCAAGGGATACGCAAACGACAGGGGCCTCGATCGATTGCTCATCACCTTCATGCGAGCAGCCGGCATTCCGGCAAGGAACGTGACCGGCTTTCGCCTGCACACGGGAGGCCGCAAGCTCGAACGATGGACGGAGGCATACCTGGGAGATGAGTGGGTGCCGATGAGCACCACCAAGAGGTGGTACGGCATCCTCCCGCCAGACTATGTACGCATGTCTCATGGCGAGCGCCGAATGATCGAACGTGAGGGCGTGGAACGGCTCACCTTCAAGGTGCTCGTACGCGATCCCCGACCGATGCTCGACGTGGACGCCGCCAAGGACGACAACCAAGGAGGCATGGAGTGATCGACTCACAGTCGATGAGGAAGAGCAATCGCACAGGCAGGCAACCTGGACGAGGAAGCGCCCGATCAGGCGCCTCTCTCGTGGCGCCTTGGGTCACCTGCTCGACGATGATCTTGGCGACCCTGGCTCTCCCATTGCCCCTAAAGGCCACCGCCACCGAGCAGACCCCCGACCTGTTCTTGGTTGCCGGTAGAGACTGGCGGATTGTTCTTCCCGTATCGGTGCTCGCCGCAAGGCAAGATCCGCCCGCACCGGTTCTCTTGCCCGAAGAGCACAAGGAGCCCTGGTTCGAGCACTTCATCGAGCGGTATGCCCCTACAAGACCCGCTCTGATTGAACTGGAAGCAAGCGATGAGGCGTATCCGATGGCCCTCCCCTGGGAGGAAGGTCCGCCTTTTCCCGAGATCGACGGCGCGGCACCGGAGCCGCTTCGTCTATCCGCCGGTGCCGAAACCTTCGCCCTGATTCTGGCCAAGAGATTCGTCCCACCGCCAGAGGAAGAGAAGGCTGGGCCTCCGGTATGGCTCGTCGACTCCGCCGACTATCGTTTCGGCCTGCTGTCGGCTGTGGCCGCCGGAGCCGAAGGCGGTGTTCTGATACCGGTTGGACCGGGGGAGCATGGAATAGAGGCGGCCGTCGACTTCGCCGCCTCTCGTCGATCGCCTCTTAGGTTCGCCGACGCGGCCCCCGACGACGTGCAGGGCCAGCCCGCCTCATTGACCAGGGCGGCCGTGCTCCTCGCCGCAAGCAAACGGGAACTCGAGGTCGACACCATAACGGGGGTCCCCGAGATTACGAGAAGGGCATCCCACGCCTTCTCGAAGGCCGGGGGCGATCTCCCCCCTCATGTCGTCATAACGAACCCCTCCGATACGGAGGGACGGTTCAGCCCGCCGCACCTATCGCTCATGGCTCCCCTTTTCGCGATTGCTCGAAATGCGCCGCTAGTGCTCACAAGCGGCCGGCCGGATGACCTGGAGCGAGATCTCGAAGAGTTCGAGAAGAAGTACGGAGACGTAAGTCACGTCACGCTGATCGGAGATTATTTGGGCATCAGGATGAGAGAGATGCTCGATCCAGACCAGGTGCATGAAGGAAAGGAGGATCCGCGCGTCTTCAAGGTTCCATCACTGGGGGGCATGGTCGACCTCGAGCCGTCTGAGTACGCCGTCGGCCGCCTCGCCGCGCAGGACGCCCATGATCTCTCTCTTCAGATCGGCCGCATTCTGGCCCCCAGACGCGCTCTCGGCTCCGTGGAGCGGCCGGCCCTAATGCTGGCGAACGCCGATGAGATATTCGTGATGGCCGAGCTGGTCTCGATGGCCACGGTGCAGGAAATGGAGAACGTCGGCTGGGAAGTGTCGGCTCATTACGGAGACACCATAGACCGGGAGCTGATCTTCGAGGAGATGCCAGGCAAGGAGGTCGTAGTCTGGACCGGACATCCAAGGGATCTCACTGTCGACTACGACATAGGCATAGTCGATCAAAGGCTCGATGCCTCCTTGGTCTTCTTGCAGGGCTGCTACACCCTGGATCGCAGCGATCCATACGTGCTGGCCCAGCAGGGGGCCGCCGGCGTAATCGGAACGTACATGGCCGTCTACAGTGCCTCGGGATCCGCGTTCGCCAAGACTATCCTCGACGCCATGCTCTATTTCGGGGCGGACCAAGGCGAAGCCATGATGCACGCCCGAAATTATCTGCTCTCCTACGTGGCCATGAAAAAGAAGCGTGGTCACAGGGAATGGCGCAAGACTTGGCGGGCCGCGCTTTCATTCGACCTATGGGGCGATCCGACCGCCGTGACCGTTCCTCCGAGGCGCTCCCCAAAGATGGCTCCCGCGCGGCTCATGCACGAGGGAGACACCCTTCGCTTCGATGTTCCCACGGGACGTTTTCCGAAGATCGCCGCGGGTCGTTACACTTTGGAGACAGCCCCAGCGGGTCAGCTGGGGGCAATCTACACGCGCAGCGACAGATGGGGAGACGAGCGCCGAATGCAGCCATTCTACTTCGGTTGGGTCGATCTTCCAGACAGAGACACGGAGCCCGCCCTCCAAACGGAGATCCCGGACAATGAGTGGGTCTCTCTTTGGACACCCCACCGTCGGCGACTCTACTTGATGGTTCATAATAGAGCCGAGCAAAGCGTGGGGCGAGAAGCGCTTGTCTTTAGATTCCTTCCGGACGAAACCGAGGTTGACCCGGAAGCAGAGGTCTCCGCTCGAAAAGAAGACGGGCAGACCGAGTAATCGCGCTAGCGAAGAATAGTGTAGTTGACCAGAGGCCGCTGGCGCTGCTAACCATCTTGCATGCGAAAAATCCGGCTCGTCTCGATTCCTTCGGCCGTCCTCCTGCTTGCTTGCCTCGCGAGCGTGCCGGGCAAGTCGCAAGCCCAGCACCTGGACCTGGAGCTCTGGCGGCTCGGCAACCCGGACTACATCACGCTACACGACGGCACCGTCGTGCCCGATCCCAGCGGCGATCCCGAGGCTAATCAACGCCTAATGGCCGATGCGAACCTGCGCTTCAGAATGCTCATGGTCGATCTCGGCCTCGCCATCCATCCCGCCCCCGCGCATCCAGCCAACTCTCCTGGCAGGGCGGGCGCCGCTTTCGAGATAGGCCTTCGGATGCCGCAGATCCATCCACAGGCAGCCGTAATGAGTGATGAGTGCCCTCCGGGCAACCCGAACTGTCGAATCTGGGTCACACGAGGCACGACCCCAGGTCGTCCCAATCAACAACGTGTCCCAAACCGATTGATCCTCCCCTCGCTCCAGGTTCGTAAGGGACTGCCCTTCTCATTCGAGCTCAACAGCCAGGTGCAGTACCTCGTCGGCAGCTCGAGCTGCGTCATGTCGGGTGGCGCCCGCTGGGCCCTCAACGAAGGATTCGACTTCTTGCCCGACCTTTCCATAGGCGCACAGGCGACACGACTCGTCGGCACTCGCGACTTCGGGCTGACTACGGCATCGGCCGACATCATCGTCGGAAAATGGTTCGCCATAGCGGGCTCGGCAACCATATCCCCTTACATCGGCTGGCAACGAGTGTGGGTGAGTAGCTTCAGCTCGGTCATCGACTTCGATCCCTCCCACGAGCGCATGAACGATCCGACACGCGACGACACGATCTTCGACGATGTACCGATGGCCGAGAACATCTACGACAGGGTGGTCTTCGGTCTGCGCCTTCGGTCCTATATTGGGCAGTTTCTCATCGCGGGTACCTACACGCCCATGGTGCTCGATATGGATCCAACCTTGAGCCTAGTCTTCCAGGCGGGGATGGAGTTCTAGACGGTCTGCCGGCATTCCCATCAGAGCGTCACGGGCCATGTCCGGCCTGTCGGTGATGACACCGTCGACTCCCATGGCCGATAGCCTTCGGATGTCCCAGGGCTCGTTCACCGTCCAGGTGTTCACCTCCAGCCCCCTGCGATGAAAACGCGCCAGGCGGCACTCATCCAGCATGACATGCTCCGGATGAACGGCATGGAGGCCAAGCGCGACCCCCTGCCACCCCCTTCTAAGATGAAACGCCTGCGACGACCCAATGAGCAGCGCCCTTCTCACCGACGGCAGGAGGAATCTCAATCGCCATAGGGGCGCTGGATGAAAGCACGAGAAGACGACCCTCTCTCGAGCCCCGGCCTGCTCCACGACTCTCGCAACCACCCTCTCGAGCCCGGTAGCCGTCATCTTTTCCACCTTCAGTTCTATGTTCACGAAGAGGCCCTTGGCTGCCTCGAGCGCCTCCTCCAGCAAGGGAATTCTTTCCCCCTCTCCGACGTCGTGGCTCCGCAGCCTTGCGAGGCTCGTGCTCTCCACATCGAGGGACACGCCGGCCACTCTCTCTAGACTGTAGTCATGAATCACCACAGCCTCGCCGGTAGCGCACCGATGGACGTCGATCTCGATTCCGTCGGCCCCCATCGAACGGGCCTCCTCTATTGCCGAAATGCTGTTCTCCGGCTTGGCCTGACTGGCGCCCCGATGTGCCCAAACGCGCAGGTCTTCTCTCCTTTGTCCTTTTTGTGTTAGTCGACTGGCATGTTGCCAACCCTAGAGGAATGGATCGTCATCGGCCTCATCCTGCTCATAGTTCTGGTTGCCCCTCGCCTCCCCGATATCGGCGACAAGCTTGGTCGTCTCGTGCGAGGCCCTTCGAAGAGCTAGAAACAGCCCCGTGCTGATCGGCCCTCTAGGCATCGCCTTCCGGCTCCAGATCCGCTAGGTTCGCCGCCGCTCTAGCAACGCTCTGTCGGCGCCGAGCATCGACCAGTATCGTCCTTGCAAAGTGCCTGACCTCTCGATGGATCTCGGTGGCCGCCGCAAGCTCTCGAATGGCCGGAAGGGGCAGGAGCGGAACGAGCTTCAGCGCAATCTCGGTCGGGGTGTAGGGGTTGTTTGCAAGAGCCTTTCGCACCATTTGGCGCGATGCCCACTTCTTGCTGCGAAAGATCTCCGACAAGACATCCGGTCGGCCCGGCCTACGCGCCGCCATTCTGACCACCTCCGGTTCCGTCAGCCGTGGATGCTGCAAGAGGTTGCGAATAACGCCGGGATCGGGGTCGGTCTGGAGTCGCACCATCATGACGGGATCCGCGGTTCTGGCCATCTGCCGTCGCATTCCCACAGTCCGAGATCGCATCTCGTGATCGACCCCTTGCTCCCTTCTTGGGTCGAAGGTTCGGGCGGGAGCGGGACGCATCAAGAGCCGGGCCACCTCGTCCGCTTCTCGATCAATGGCCTCGGCATAGAGCGCCGATGCGGCATCGAGTTCTCCCAATGCCGATAATGCACAAACAATCGCCGACAGAGTCTCGGCTACTCGAGCATCCCCACGGCGGCGACGCTCAAGAAGCCTTTCAAGAACAGTCACCACTTCTTTGGGCGGCAACGTCTCGAGGATCTTTCGAGCAGAATGTTCCCTTACTTTTGGATCGAGGCTGTGGAGTTGACGAATCAGGCGATCCACCGAAAGCTCAGCCGCCGAGTCCCCGTCGTTCACCTTCTATCCGCCCTTCTTTGCACTAGTTGGCAGCCGGTTTCTCATCTTCGAGAGAGACTTCGAAACGAAGCGAGTAGGGATCCTCTGGTGCCTCACCAAAAATGACGAAGAACTCCAAGCCACCGTCCGCCTCTTCCTCCCTCTCGTTCACCCTTTCGATGCGCCTACGAATACGCTCGATGTCCTCGGCACCGCGAATGTTCCAAAGCTCCTCGGGAGTCGGAAGTCCACCGACGATTGCCTCCGAGCTTCGCACTTCGGCGCCATCAGCGTCGACCGCGCGTCCCACGAGCCGTTGGCTCCAGGCAGCCACATCCTCGTCGGAGGCGTTTCGCAGCTCCCCACGCATGTAGAGCAGCTGTCCACCATCGCTGGTCGGATACAGACCCGTAGTCAGGACACGCGCCCTAGGCCCACCAGCGGCCGCGGAAGTCAGCGCATCCGTCACTCTTTCTGGAGCAAACACGGACGCATCGATGGGGCCGCCCGTCCTGAAGACCACGAAAGCCCCCAAGGCAACGACGAGCAACGCCGCCGCGAAGACGATGTTCGCCACGATGGCCAAGGCGCCGCCGACCCCGACCGAGGGAGGTGCTCCCACAATCTCTTCCGGCGGCTTCTTCACCGCCGGCTGCTGCTTCTTGGGCGGCCCAACCGATATTCTCCCCAGCGGCGTGGCCGACGCCTTCGAGGAAGCCTCTCCATTTCCCCCGGAAAGGGGCTCCGGCTCGGCAGGAGCCTCCTCCAGGGCTTTGTCGAAAAGCTCGCCGGCATCATCGGGGCTCGAAGTCTCCTGATCCTTCAGAGCACCAAAGGGATCATCGCTCGTGTCAGGCCCCGGCTGGGACAAATCGAGATTGGAACTCGATTCGTCGAAGTCTCCGGCCCTCTGCGATCCAGCGAGATCCAAG
>SKWY01000265.1 GCA_007128675.1 Deltaproteobacteria bacterium
ACCTAGGCGGGCACGGTGCACGTAATCGAGCGCCTGCAACAAGGACTTCGTTATAGAGACGGCCGCGGACGGTGGGAAGCGCAGCTGCTTTTTTCGAAGACGCCTCATGAGGACATCGAGACTTGCGCCTTCGACCAGCTCCTGCACCATGTAGTAGTCGATACCTTTCTTGAAGGCCTTGAATGTCCTTACAATGTTCGGATGGCGGAGCTTTACGCATAGCTTGGCCTCGTCCATGAACAACCGTACATAGTCATCCTCTGAACGGTACCTTGGCAGCAGACGCTTTACGACTACCTTCTTGGGTTCAGTCTCCTTATCGGCGGAGACTACGTCGGCGAGAAAGATCTCGGCCATTCCTCCAATGGCAAGCCGGTCGACGATCCGGTAGTCCTTCAAGTCGGTTTCGAGTCCGGCTAGAGCCATGTATGACACACTACCATCTAGTCAGACCGAGCGGACACTATCGGAAACACTATTTCCAGCTAACCACGACTCGGTTGCGTCCTCTGCGCTTTGCTTCGTATAGGCAGTCGTCGGCTGCCTTGATGAAGGTGGAGGTGTGCTTGCAGCCGGGAGGCATTGTGGCAATGCCGATCGAGACAGTGACAGGTAGTCGTTGATCCTCTGACTTGAAGGGGTAGCTAGCCACCTGCTTGCGCATCTTCTCGGCTCGGTACTCCACCTTGGGTTCTTCGACTTCGGGAATGATCAGGGCGAACTCCTCGCCTCCATAACGCGCGAATGTCTCCTCGAGGCGCACATCCTTGTCGATGAGGGCCGCCAGATCCTTGAGAACGACATCGCCCGCAATGTGTCCGTGGGTGTCGTTGAGATTCTTGAAGTGATCCACATCCAGCATCAAGAGGTGAAGAGGTCTTCCAAAGCGCGAGCACCGAGCCATTTCCCGCTCGAGTGTCTCGAGGAAGTAGCGCTTGTTGTGGATTTGAGTGAGACCATCGACGATCGTCATCCGATAGATCTCTTCATGGTAGAGGCTCTCGACGTTGCCGCCGGCCAGGTACTTGAAGATGGCTCCCCCAACCTTGAGGTGGTCTCCATTCTGCAGAGGCCTTGCTCCCTGAACCTCCTCACCGTTCACATACGTCCCGTTGGTGGAGCCGAGATCGCGCACCTGAACAATTTGATCCTGGATGAGGATCTCACAGTGTCGCCGTGAGACGTTGTCGAGGTCCAATACGACCTCGTTCTGCTCTCCTCTCCCTAGGGAAAGGGCCTTCTTGTCCGCAAGCGACCACTTCTGACCAAGCACGGGACCGTATATGCAAACTACGCAAGCGGCCTCGGATAGCTCGAGGCTGGGTAGCCCGCTCACACGTGTTACGAGGGTTTCGTCGACGCTCATGCTTGCCAATCGCTCATATGGAGATCTCCTCTAGGTACTCGAACCTTGAGGTGACCGTATCGAGGTATACGTTCAATCTCCACCCCTCCGATTAGGAGTCGAACCGCGATCAAGAGCGTCTCGCCTCCGGGCAAATCAAGTGGCTCGAATGGGATGGCGATTTCCACTATATCACCGAAACAGATTCTGCCGAGCCGAAGATTCTTGCCACCTTCAACATGGCTGACAGCTTGGCAATCGCTGGAGCCATGACGAAGGGGCATCATGATGTCTATCTCCCGATCACTTGCCAGCAGCTGAAGCATCAGCTCCCCGAGGCTTTCGGCACCACCGGGTGGCTTGGATATGTCGAGGCGGAGGTAGAGTTCGGTCGGGTCGCAGCCGTAGTGCAGGGCCTCTATCAGGGAGGTCGACCTGTACATCCTTCCCATGTGCTGGCCGGGACGGTACACGCCGGCACCTTGCCAGTCTACGTATGGTGCGGCCCGGCCATTGATGACGGGAGTAATCAGGCTCCAGGGCTCTCTTAGCAAGACTATGCTCTGACCCTTGGCGGCGGCGGGGGATATGGGCCGTCTGAGCTTTGGTGGAGTGGCCTCTCCTGTGAGCTCGTAAATCTTCAAAAGCCTCGCCCGAAATAGGGCGTCGAAAGCCTCGGGTGTTTCCGTAATGAAGTCGTCCCCATACCACCAGCTCCAGTCCGAGCCTTGCGCAACGAAGAGATGGTCCAGGGCTTCCTCTCGGTTCTCAGGTGCCAGATCCTGCCCAAGCGTATCCAGAACCTGTCCGGCCGAACCAATCAGGGACCATGCTTGATTCGTTTCTGGATGGCCAATCCAAACTCGAAGGCTGCCGTCCACCCAGGAGCCTCCATGGAGGCGAGAAATGGTTTGGTACGAGCACTCCTTCGATAGCCACTGTGATGGAGTCGTAGTTTCAATGACGACTCCATCGTGCAATGGCGTGGAGAGCGCCCTATAGAGTGCCTCCAAGAAGGGCCGACCGCTGTCTAGATACTGCTCCCATGGGTTCTCGCCATCTAGGACGATGGTGACCAGAGCGCCATCGCTGGGGCCGCCATTTCGAGCTTCGAGGCTCATGCCGCCGATGCGAGCAAGGCGTGTCATCAGGTCGGCGACAGCCTCCGAGGGCGGGTTCGACGAGTAGCTGAAGGCCACCAGATCCGATAGGATGCGGTCACGGAAGAAGACAGCGACCTCATGATCATCACTTACAACCCTCCAGGGTTGATAATGTGCGTTTTCGCTAGGTCGCTCTCCGTTGTTCGTCTCGCTGCGCCGAAGAACCATCTCGTCACTGGCGATCCAAGAAACCCTGCTGTTTGCTATCATCTCGGCCGTTTCCTGGGAGACGGCGCCCTCCGAGGGCCAGAGACCGCTAGGGGGGGTTCCGAAATGTCGTCTGTGGCCCTCGATTGCCCGCTCGATCTGCTGGCGTGCATCGGCGGGTCTTTGAATGCGAGGTGGTAAGGATGCTCCCGGCATGCTCTCCCTAGCCGAATCCGTGTCGATCAAGAGGGGAAGGATGGGGTGGTAGTAGGGAGTGGTGCAAAGCTCGATCTGGCCACGAGCGGCGAGGGCGCGCCATCTTGGCAGCACTTGAGATATCAGCTTCTCCTGTGCATCCAGCAGGACCCGCTTTTCAATCTCCGTGAAATCATGACCCTTGTTCAGAAGGTTCTGGACCACCGGTTGAGTGTTACGTGCCATCGAGCCCATCCAGGCGAGATTGAATAGCACCTGGAGGTCCCGCATCTCACCTTCCGTGAACCGCCCCGCCACACGCTCGAGATCTATGGTCTTCAGATCACGGCCACGTTTGTGAAGTAGGTACCAGTAGCGCGGTATGGGGCGAATACTACGCTCCCAATCGATCATGAAGAAGCCTCGGAGAATCTCTATGCGGTCCATGCTCGAGAGCTCTTCGGCGGCTCGAAGCGAAAGATCGAGAAAGCGATCTCCGCAGCGTCCATGGGCCAGATCATCGATCTGGTCCGCCAATACCGGGGAGATGCTCACGGTGGCTCGGACTTGAGGATGTCTTTCGAGCAACCAGGCCATGTCGGTATAGGCGCGGCAGCAGTGCAAACGAACCCACGGCAGAACCATGTCGCCAACGCCGGTGGGATCGCGATAGTCAGGCTGGTGAAAATGCCAGATCAGCGCCAGCGAGACCTTTCGTTGCGCTTTCTCATCCGCATACATCCACGATCTCCTGGGCCGCCTTCCGCAGTAGCGCCTTTCGCTCGTGGAACGGCAGGAAAGCGCTCTTGAAGCCGGCCATGATAACGCGGATGATATCGTCTAGATCGAGCCCGAGGTGCTCGTGGGCGAGCATCAGCTCTTTGGTGCACGTGGTATCGGTCACGAGGCGGTTGTCGGTGTTCACCGTTACTCGGATCCCATAGTCGAGGTAGAAAACGAGCGGGTGGTCCTTGAGGCTTGGCACTGCCCTCGTTTGTACATTGGAGAGTAGGCATGCCTCGATGGGTATTCGGTGGTCGGCGACGTAGTTCAAGAGATCGCCGTCCTCGCGAAGACGCGTGCCGTGTCCGATTCTATGCGCGCCGCAGTAGTGGATCGCCTGGTGCACGGATTCGGGCCCATAGGCCTCCCCAGCATGAGCGGTACAGTTCACGTTGTTGTTGCGTATGAGCTGGAAGGCAGCGAGGTGATCCTTGGCGGGGTAGTTGTACTCGGCCCCGGCCAAATCGAACCCAATCACCCCCTGGTTCTTGTAAGCCACCGCCAGCTCGGCAAGGCCCAGGGATGTTTCTGGGCTGATGTTGCGCATTCCGCACACGATTACGCCGCTTCGAATCCCGCTCTCTCTCTCGGCTCTCTTCAGCCCTGAGAGCACCGCCTCGACGATGGTGGTGAGACGAAGCCCCTTTGTCCGGTGGAGTATGGGGGCGTACCTGACCTCGAGCCAGCGAATGTTCTCCGAGGCGCAGTCTATTGCCAGCTCGTAAGCGGCGCGCTCGAGTGCTTGTGCATCCTGCAGTACACTCAACGTGACCTCGAACGCCTTGAGATAGTCGACGAGGTCGTCACAAGTCTCGCCCATATGTATGGCCTTGGCGAGCTCTTCAGGCGTATCGGCGGGTAGTTTCACTCCCTGGCGTTCGGCTTCCTCGAGAACGGTGGTCAGCCGAAGTGAGCCGTCCAGGTGGCAGTGGAGATCGGTTTTGGGAAGGCGCCTCAACAGCTCTGGATCGATCTTTCGAGTTCGTTCCCGTGCGGGAGGAGGAGCAACCTGGTTATTTTCGGGCAGAGACATGAATAGAATCTATACCAATAGCTCGCTGGCTGCATGACCTCTGTTTGCTTTGCGTCGAGGCGCCAGGGCCCGCCCTCGCTCCTTGCTCGGCTCTTTCGTGGGGCGGGGGCCAAGTCAGCTTCGTCTTCCCTCGTAGCTTTCTGGGAGTTCATCCACGACCTTACTCCGTGAGAATCCAGTATGGCGGGCAGCTTGGTGCTTCTCTTGGCCGGTAGACCCGGTTTGCCCGGGGCTCCCTCCTCGGAATAATCGTCGGCTTGGGAAAGTGGCGGACGGCGTTCGGAGGTGTAGTCTTCTGTTGATGGTCGATGGACAGGCAATCTTCGATGCTCACGCTCGGGCTGACACTCTTGCCCGCTCCGACCTCGAGAATCTTGCGTTCTTCGGAGTCAAGGCGCTCGTCACGTCGGCTCATGACGGAGTCTGTGGGGGGAAGGCCGAGGACCTGGAGCTGCATTTCGAGAGTCTCGTGCGCTCTACCGTCCAAGGCGTACGGGCGACCGGTATTGCTTGCTACGTTGCTCTTGGGATCCCGGC
>SKWY01000097.1 GCA_007128675.1 Deltaproteobacteria bacterium
AACCGCCGTTCTGGAAACCAGGAGACCGAGACCGGCTCTCGCCGCCTTGACGGCCATCTCGTAGGATATCCGGCCAGTCGTCAGGATCGCCATCCGATCCAGGGGCAACCGATGGAGCCAAGCGCTTCCTAGAACCTTGTCGACGGCGTTGTGTCTACCGATGTCCTCGCGCACGAGCCTCAGCTTGGGCTCATGCGCCAGACCGCACGCATGCATGCCGCCTGTCTCGCGATAGGCCCTTGCCGATCTTGCCATCTCGGCCATCAACTCATGGATCGCTTGCGCGTCCAGATGGCAGCCGGCCTCGATTGGCGAGAGACCTCGCGCATGCTCCAACGACGAGAAGGTGAGGCCCTTCCCGCAGCCACTTGTAAAAAGCCGAGAGCGAAGGACCTCGTCCTCAAAGAACGGCTCTTCGGTTGATACGAAGACGGCGCCACGCTTTTCGTCGACGTCGATGGACACGAGTCGATCCCTGTCGGTAAGGATCCCCTCCGCGAAAAAGAAGCCGGCGGCCATATCGCCAAGGTCTTGGGGCGTCGCCTGCAACGTGGCAATTTCCCGATCGTTCAGATGTAGGGTTACGGGCCTCTCAACGGGCATTCCCAGGGGACCATCACGCCCAGCCACTATCACGCGAAGGGGGCGCTCCCCGAGTCTAGCTCCCTCCCGCCAACCATGCTCGAGGCCCAGGACCTTTGGGGGCTTGCCGACCGGGCAAGGTTCGCCTTCCTCGCCACCGGCTCGAGCAGGAGCCCTAGGCCCCTGCCTCAACCCCCGGGCATCTTCCCTAGCGGCGTTGAACTCCGCCATCGTGTTCACGTTCACGAAGCTTCGAAGATCGGGATCCTTCTCTCGAAGCGCGTTCACCGGAATCTCTTTGACTCGCACATCTCGGAACATCGCCACCAATCGGCGCCTACCGGATTCCAGAACTCCACGGGCGGCCTGGAGGCATTCCTTAGAGTAGAGGGCGAGAAGAGGCTCGGGACCCTTCTCCGTCACCGGCACCACCACGTCGAAGCCTTCTCGTGCACGCCACAACATGCGAACTACCTCGGTCGACACGAACGGCATATCGGCGGCCACGGCGAGAACCCATTCGTCCTCCGAGGCGGCCAAGGCGGTGACTAGGCCCCCTAGTGGCCCTTGATACGGAACCTCGTCCGATAGAACGCGAACACCTTCGGGGAGGGGAAGCTCATCGAGCCCCTCCGGCCTATTGGTGACTACCAGGGTGCTTGCGCATACCTCGCCGACCGACTTGATGACCCTTGCGAGCAAGGCCTCCCCTTCGATCGGCAGAAGGGTCTTGTCCATCCCCATGCGCATGGAGCGGCCACCCGCGAGAACGGCGGTCGTCAGTGGGAGTTTCTCCTTCATTGTGCCCTTCTCGCCGACTCCGGGCTTTCCCGCAAGTATCCACCGATGCTCATGGGAGCGCCCTCGCCATTCGTGCGGGACCAATGAGTATCGCAAGCACACAATCGTTTTGGAGACCAAGGCACCGCGTGTAACATGCGCCCGCAACCGGGCGCGCGCACCAACGAAGTCCCCCAAAACGGTACTCGACGGATATTGAGCATGGACGCCGTACTACTCGCAAGAATCCAGTTCGCCATAACGATTGGCTTCCACTTCATCTTTCCTCCGCTGACAATAGGCCTGGCCTGGATCATCGTTTGGATGAAGGCGGTCCAGCTTCGCACGGGCTCACAGCGCTACCGAGTGATGGCTAGGTTCTTCACGAAGCTCTTCGCCATCAGCTTCGCGGTGGGAGTAGCTTCCGGTATCGTGATGGCCTTCCAGTTCGGCACGAACTGGGCGGAGTACTCGAGGTTCGCTGGCGACATATTCGGTGGTCCTCTGGCCGCGGAGGGAATATTCGCCTTCTTTTTGGAGGCAACCTTCCTCGGAATACTCGTCTTTGGTGATAAGCGCTTCTCCCCCAGGCTGACCTTCTTCGCGGCCCTGATGGTGGCGCTTGGCGCCACGCTCTCGGCGTTCTGGATCATCGTCACCAACTCATGGATGCAAACGCCCGCCGGCTACGAGATCGTCGCGGGCAAAGCTGTTCTCACGGACTTCTGGGCAGCCGTTTTCAACCCATCGACGATTCAGCGCTACACTCACACGATCAACGCCTGTCTCATGACCGGCGCGTTCTTCGTGCTCGCCGTTTCGGCCTGGTACCTCCTCAAGGGCCGGCATGCGGAGATTGCGCGCACCTCGCTGCGTATAGCTCTTGTGGTTGGGCTTGTCTCATCCGTCCTTCAGTTCGGGCTCGGTCATGCTCACGCCGTTCAGGTCGGAGAGACGCAGCCGGCCAAGATGGCGGCCTTCGAAGGTCTTTTCGAGACCTCCTCTCGCGCTGGGCTATCGGTGTTCGGCATTCCCGATGCCGAAGCAGGCAAAACGCATCTCGATGTTCGTATCCCCGGATTACTAAGCGTCTTCCTGAAAGGGTCCGTGGACGCCGAGGTAAAAGGCCTCGAGGAGTTTCCCCGCGACGAATGGCCACCGGTTCTAATTACCTTCACGACCTACCACATAATGTTGGGGGCGGGAGCGGTGATGCTCGCGGTCGCCGGCATAGGCGTGATTCTCTGGCTGACGGGAAGGCTCGAAACCTCTCGCTGGTGGCTATGGCTCGCCGTTCCGACGGCCCTGCTGCCACAGATAGCGAATCAAACAGGCTGGATGGCCGCCGAGATTGGCCGTCAACCCTGGATCGTCTACGGGCTGATGCGCACCGAGGATGGAATCTCCGCTGCGGTTCCCGCAGGGGCTATTCTCTCGAGCATCGTGATGTTTTCCGTCATCTACCTCATGCTCGGATCTCTTTGGGTGTTCCTGATGCTGAAGAAGATCGGGGTAGGCCCAGAGGCAGTCTCGGCCATGGCCGACCACGACGATCGCGCCGCGACTAAGCCCAAGATAGCGGAGGCCTCGGCATGACGACGCTTCAAGTTGTCTGGTTCATCTTGCTCGGAGGCATGCTAGCGGTCTACGCCATTCTCGATGGCTTCGACCTAGGCGTCGGGTTCTGGTCGATGTTCACCCGCAAGGACGAGGACAAGCGAGTTCTCTTGAACAGCATCGGTCCTGTGTGGGACGGCAACGAGGTCTGGCTCGTCACGGCCGGCGTGATAATGTTCGCCGCCTTTCCGCCGGTCTACGCCGCGGTATTCAGCGGGATGTACCTGGCGTTGATGCTTTTATTGGTGGCGCTAGTCGCCCGGGCGGTATCGATAGAGTTTCGGAGCCAGCTGGAGAGCCGAGTTTGGCGAGCCGGGTGGGACTGGGCATTCGGACTAGGCAGCACCGTCGCAATACTTCTATTTGGCGTCGCGCTTGGAAACATGCTCCACGGCTTTCCCTTGAACGAGAGCGGCGACTACACGGGGGGGTTCTTCGACCTTTTGAACCCCTACTCCCTTCTCATCGGGGTACTGGCGGTTACCATGCTCGCGATGCACGGGGCTTTGTGGATAGCCCTGAAGGCCGAAGGACCGCTTTTCGAGAGCGCCATGCGCTGGGCTGCCCGGGCATGGCTGGGCTACACGTCTCTTTGGGTCATCACCGGAATCGTCACCGCGGCTTTCTACCCGAACCTTCTTTCAAACTACGTTGCCTCGCCCGCCCTTTTCGTTTTGCCCGTGCTGGCAGTGGCGGCGATCTGTGGCGTCTGGTTCACGGTTCGCAAGGAAAAGCTGAAGAGCGCATTCCTGCTCTCGTCGGGCTCCATCGCCCTGAACATGGCCCTGGTCGGAGCAAGCCTCTTCCCGAATCTTGTCTACTCGCGCGGTGCTCCCGAGAACAGCCTCACCATCCACGGTGCGTCTGCCTCGGAGTATGCCCTAACCGTGATCCTGGTTCTGACGTTGATCGGGATGCCGATTGTGCTCGGATACACATGGTTCGTCTACCGGAGCTTCCGGGGCAAGGTGTCTTCCAGCAAGCTCGTGTACTAGAGGGCCAATCAGCTTGGCGGACCGAACCGGGATGAGCGCCGATTGCCTGGATGCAAGGAGCGACAAGTGAGCTTACCGAGCCTGCAAATGAGAAGGAACACCGCCGCGGACGGGGTTTCGCCGCGAGCCTAGCAACGGGAGCCTCGAGCTGATTGGCGCTTTAGGCCCTGGCTCGCCCACGACGACGAAGCTCACGCAAGAACGCCGCCGCGACGATCAGCCAGATAGCAAGAAACCCGGAGGATCCCGCTCCATCCACGTGGCATCCAGAGCCTTCCACCGAATACCCATTTTCACCATCCGGAGAATTGGGATCGCCGGGCCTACCGCCTCCGCCGGGTCCGGAGCCATCCCCGGGGTCAGACCCGCCACCGTTACCTGGATAGTTCTCGTATCCAGGAAGGCACTCGCCTCGGTGGCAGCCTTCCCCGGGAGGACAAACGGTGCCAATGCAAGCGTCTAGGCAAGACCCACCTTCGCAATAGAAGCCCTCGTTGCAGGTGACGGTGGCGCAGGCATCCTCGACACACCTGCCATCCGGCATGCAGCTCTTACCAGGGGGGCAGTCCTCCCACTCGCAGCTAGTCACGCAAGCACCGTCCACACATACCGTACACTCATCGCAGGCGATGCTATCGCATATGTCGAGGCAGCGCCCCACGCGACACTCCTGTCCATGGGGGCAAACGACGCCGTGACATGGCTCGACACATTGTCCCTCCACACACCGAAGGCCCTCCTCGCAGTAGACGCCAGCACAAGCCGCGTCGACGCAAATGTCATCTGGCCCGCAGACCTGTCCCTCGTTGACACAACCGAACTCCATGCAAGGTGGCACGCACATTCCCAGGTGGCAGACGTCGATACCGCCGCAAAGGTCGTCTCCGTTGTCCACTAGGCCGTCACAGCTCTCGTCCAGCCCGCTACATTGCTCGGGGCTGGGCTCGAAGAGAGGCTGACACGTCGTGCTGGCGCCAGCGCATTGGGTCACGCCATGAGCACAAAGCCCAAGCAAGCCCGTATCGCAGGGCTCGCCAGCTCCCGGGCAGCCCCCGATGACACCCCCACGGATCTCGTAACGCCAGACACCGGGCTCTCCCACGTTGGATTGGTTGCACATGATGGAGTGGATATCGTGGGTACGAGAGCCAGGCACCTCTACGTAGTTCTGCTGGTCGCCGGCATCGAACCCGGCCTGCGCCGAGGCCCCTCCTCCACCCGCCCATAGTCCACCGGAGCCGCCGCTTGCATCGCCGGCATTCCACTCACATTGATTGAACCTGAACTCCACGTCGAAGTCGGCGTGGCCACCGCATGCCGCGGGAGTGGATGGCTCTCGAAGGATGAGCTGGAAGCTCATTCGTTTGTCCATCTTGCAGTTGTAGTAGCCAACGCGGTCCCAGGTGACCACGAATAGCCCCGGCTCCATGTGCCACCAAACACCATTCTCGGGAGGGTTCTGGCAGGAAAGCCCCGCCACATCGGAGTAGCCTACAGGTCCCCTGCACTGGCCATCCTGGAATCTGATGTCCACATCCGCCCAGTAGGGAGCGATCATGGGCTGATGCGCTACAGGGAAGGCCTGGGGAGTGAAGGTAGCCAAGGGCCCGCTGAAGGTGATGTTCCCGTTCGTGTTCACGTAGACCGAATGATGGGTCTCGGCGAAGAAACGCAGCCCTTCGGGGAAAGCCGCGTCCAAAGAGATGCCATGCGAAGAGCCATCGTCGTTGTGATAGAGGCAGTCCGTCCCATAGCCATGGGGTCCTCCATAGCTACTCAACAATGGAACCGATGCCCGCGCCGGCAGGACCGAAGCGCAAGATACCAAGACCACGGCAAATGTGAGGACACTAGGAGACCAAGACTTCATGATCGAACTCCTCGTTTTGAGTCGAGCGCGCCCATTATTGTAGCAAATCAAAGCGGAATTGGCGCGCCTTGAGTTTTGGGGTCGGCCGCTCGCTCTGATGGGGCCAATCGGCTGCCCTAGATGCGCAGTCCCCTTCAACCCGCAAGAATCAATGGTATCCACATCTCGGATGGGGAAAGGCCGCAGTGAACAGCGCGGTGAACGAAACGGTCTCGACCTTCTTGGCGTAAGTAGAGAGCCGCCGGCTCGGATGCAATTCCGACAAAGTTTCCGAGCCGAGAGCGCGCCGTATCCTCGAGCCTGCCCGGCCCCATCAGAGCAAGGCGCTCCACGTCATCGGGAGTTATGAGAGCGAAGAGATCGCCCAAGACCTCGTGTGCAAGCTCCCAGAAGCGCTCCTCTAGGCCAGGGCGAACGTGAAAGATCGGCATCGTAGGCTCACCTGTCGGCGGCACCTCCAATAGCCTCAACAGCTCATGGTGCTCATCGAGGATCCTGACGTTTCTATCTGGAAGATCGATCATTCCATGATCGGCGCTGACGACGAGCCGAGCCTTACCCTCGATTTGATTCGCCAACCTACCAAGACGCTCATCGATTCTTTCTAGAACCGGCAGGGCCTTCTCGATGCCCGAGTCGTGACCCCTTGCGTCGAAATGGGGCAAATAGAGATACGTGAAGCTGGGTTTGCCGGCGGCGGCAACACGCTCACCAACGAGCTCCATGGCTTGATCCATGGTTTCATACCCAGCCCTCGGTTCACCACCTGTCATGTATCGCGCGAAAGCGGAATCCTTCAGCGTCCGGGGAAGAAAGGTCATGAGCGAGTGGCTCGAGCTCTTCCAAATGGTAGAAAGTGGAAGCACATCCTTTACACCGAGGCCGTGCTCTGTCAGCGGCCGCTGATGGAATCTTTCCACGAACGGTAGGGTGGTGATGCTCACCTTTCTAGGCGCAAGGTACATCCACCAGCCGCAAGAAGCATGCTGGTTCGGCCATGTGCCGGTAGCTAGCGACGTGAGAACCGCGGCCGTGGTCGAGGGGTAGACCGTCTTCAAACGCTCCACCCGGTGATCTTGAAGAAACCCCTTTCCCGGCGCGAGGGTCACGAGCTCATCGCCCATGCCATCGACCAAGACGAAGACGTAGTGCTCCGCCGGACCGATGAGCCTTTCGAGATGACCGGTCTCGACCGCCGCGGGCGAATCGATGGCCCCCGCGAGGCGCGCGAGAGCTCTGACGAGATGAACGAAGTCACGAGACTTTCCACCGGGTCGGACCAAGCGACCACCCGAAAAGCTCTGTTCCAGTGTGGGGGCATCGGTCATAAAGGCGAAACCTCTCGTTGGCTGTTCCAGGAATCTTTCCACCCAGGCAGCCCTTGTCTACGCGAGTTCTTGGGAATAGATGTGGCCCATACCCTGGCGTTTCGTTTTTCCATAGCGGTTAGTTCAAGTCGACTTCCGCCAAGGAGCAGAAGGTGCGATTCTCAGGCATGTCATGGTAGATCTCAACTCCGCACCCAAGGGACCTGAAGGGCATACACTCGACCGCATCGCCATCAATATCAAGGCTCACCGGCTGCTCGCGCGGATTCTTCAGGAGAACCCCGAGCTCGAACGCATACTTCGCAACTCCAAGAACGAGACCGAGGCTCTCGTCGGGGTTCAGAAGATGGTCCTGGCCGTCTGCCAGGATCGCCCTGAGGTTCTCGCGTATCAGCGAGGCGAATCACAAGGTCGAGAGGCTTTCGAAAAGCTGGAATGGCGTGACTATGCCGCCATTCGTCTACTCGACTACATAGACCATGCGGGCAGGCAGTTCGTGGATCCGAACCTCCGAGGCGAGATTGCCGTCAGCAATCCCGTTCGAACTCTGTGGCTCGCGGCGAATCACGGAACAGGGGGAGCCAAACCATTCTTCTTCGCGGACATGCTTCAGCTCCTGCGGCAGCTTCGCGGTGAAGGGAAGAGGTACATACCTTCGAGGGATGATTTGGAGAGCTGGATGAAACGCTGGCCCTCCGGCCTGGATCCGAGAATCGTGAGACTGCGGGAGGAAAACCGTGATCGCATCATCGGCATTCTGATCGACGAGATAGACGAAGGAAGCATCAGGGATACGACCTATCGTTTCGAGCCTGGTCTTTCGAGGCAGCAGAAACAAGAGAAGATGCTCGAGTGGTGGAATCATCAGCGTTTCCATCTACGCTTCGCCGTACGCTCTCCGCAGCTTCTGAACAGACTGCTCGGAAACTCTCTCGACCCGGACACCATGAAGCTCCTGGAACGAGCTCGGGACAAGGGCATACCTTTTTTCGTGAATCCCTACTACCTGTCCCTGCTTCATGTGCGGGTGCCCTACTTCGCCATCGGAGCGGACCTCGCAATCAGGTCCTACGTCCTGTACAGCCGTCAACTCATCGAGGAGTTCGGTCATATCGTGGCATGGGAGCGAGAGGACGAGGTGAGGTCTGGAGAGCCGAACGTCGCCGGCTGGCTACTGCCGTCCGAGCACAACGTCCACAGGCGCTACCCGGACATGGCGATACTCATTCCCGATACCACGGGCCGTGCCTGCG
Source organism: Deltaproteobacteria bacterium (assembly GCA_007128675.1). GTDB lineage: Bacteria > Myxococcota > Myxococcia > SLRQ01 > SLRQ01 > SKWY01. The sequence goes on from SKWY01000097.1 coordinate 8,426, forward strand.
GCGGCCTTTGCGCCTCATGCCAGCGAATGTACGACTTTCAGAGTGGACACCTGAACTTCGATTTGGACGCCCTGCGACCCAAGGAGACATGGAGTGAGAAGCTGAAGAGGCTTCTTGCATATTGGGAAGAAGACTCCCAGCTTCGAGACATCCTCATCACCGGCGGTGACGCCTTGATGAGCACCGATGTCTCGTTGAAACAGATGCTCGACGGCATTCTCGCCATGGCGAGGCGTAAACGAGAAGCCAACAGACAACGCCCCGACGGCGAGAAGTATGCGGAAATGCAGCGCGTGCGGCTTGGCACCCGTCTACCCGCGTATCTTCCGCAACGCGTTACCTCGGAGCTCGTCAGGCTACTTTCGGACTTCAAGGACGAGGCCTCGAAGATTGGCATCAGTCAGTTCGTCATACAAACTCATTTCCAATCTCCCATGGAGATTACACCCGAGTCACAGGCGGCAGTAAGCCAGCTTCTCTCCGCGGGATGGATTGTGACCAATCAGCTCGTCTTCTCGGCCGCCGCTTCCCGGAGAGGTCATACAGCCAAGCTTAGAAGAGTATTGGGCGAGATTGGTGTCTTGCCTTACTACACCTTCTCGGTCAAAGGTTACATGGAGAACAGCGACTCGTTCGCGACCAACGCACGCGTAGTTCAAGAGCAGATAGAGGAAAAGACTTTTGGCAGGGTGCCAGAGAAGCTGCACGATCACCTTCGCGAGCTTCCTCTGGAGACCGAGAGCATCGTCGAAAGAATCGCCGAGCTGCGAGCAAGGGCCGACCTGCCATTTCTCGCCACGGACCGCAACGTGCTCAACCTGCCGGGAGTCGGCAAAAGCCTCTCGTACAGGGTGATTGGCATTACGAGATACGGCCGGCGCATTCTCGAGTTCGATCATGACGCTACAAGAGCCCACAGCCCCATACTCGAGAAGATGGGCAAAGTAGTGATCATAGAGTCCAAGTCCATCTCCGAGTATCTGGCGCAGCTCGAGGACATGGGCGAGGATCCCGCCGACTACGATGGTCTATTTGGGTACTCCATGGGCGAGACCGAACCCATAATGCCTCTATACGAATACCCCAGCCTGGGTTTCGAGATTACAAGAGAGCTGACTAATCTTAGGCTGAACACAGGGACTGACTCTTGACTCGTTCTTGCGCCGAGTAAGGTTGCTATGGCTCTCGGTTGTACCAAGATCGAAAAACGGAGCGCAGTGACTCCTGGTTGAATAGCGAAAGCTTCGGCCACTGCACCGACCACTGCCACCTTCCCTCTCTATCCTCTCCGGCCTCGAGCTCCTCGGCTTCTCTCTCGGCTTCGCCAAGAGCGCGGGACTCTTGCTCCTCTGGCGGAGCCTTGGAAACGACTCTATCCGCCTGGCTCGCCGGCGCCTGTTGTCCAGCCTCCTCGATGGACGGGCGCCTCGAGGCCGCCTGTGCGCTCCCGCCAACATGGCCACGCCGCGCAATGGCCTCCGTTCTGTCCCCACCGGCCCCACCGATCGAAAGATGCATGTCGATCATCGTATCCCTGATGCGCCGAATGAAAGCGTCACGATCCTGTGGCTCGAGGTTGCTCGTCGGTATCGGGCGCCCGATTCGCACACGAACGGAGCCGGGTCTCACGCGGAAGCCATCTCGGCCAAGTACTCGATAAGCCCCTTCGACGACGACTGGAACAACGGGCACGCCGGCCTCGATAGCAACCATGAAGACTCCCTTCTTGAAGGGAAGCATACGGCTGTCCTTGGAGCGCGTACCCTCTGGAAAGGCGATCACGCTCGCGCCGGAACGAATACGCTCTCCCGCGCGGCGAAGGCTGGCGATGGCGCGGTCGGTATTTCGACGATCGACGAAGATCATCCCCATCAACACCATGTACCATCCAAGGCAAGGGACGTAAGCAAGCACCTTCTTGGCTATGAAGCGCAGGTTGCTCTTGATGACCACGAAACCAATGAGGATATCCACCATGGACTGGTGGTTCATTAGAAAGATGTGGGGCTTATTGAAATCGAGGGGAACGTCCTGCTCGACCTCCAAACGAACTCCGCCAATCTTGAGAAGTGCTGGAGCCCAAAGAACTCTGGGCGTCGCCAGGGATGCTTTTCGACTGCCAGTGAGCGGAATGAGGAGAACCGTGATCAGGAAGAGGAATGTCGTCCAAACGGCAAGAAACAGACCCTGTAGAATATTCAGGAGCACGAAGCCGAACCTAGTCGGGAGAGACTCGGATCTTCGCTTCCGAACCTCCTCCCACTCCTCTGCCCCAGACTGTGGACCGCAAACAGACGACCGCTGGTTCTCATGCGAGCCAGCACAGGAGGCATTGGCATCAAAGAAGCCAGGATCGGCATGCAGGTTGTCCGAGGATGCGCCCTCGCCGCCCTGCTTTGACGCCTCGTAATCTATTGACGCCTCGTAATCTAATCGTTCTCGCGCCCTTTCCTTTTCGCGCGCGTTAGCTCCCGCCATCGATATGAGCCTCCAATCCGAAGCCGCCGGGCCCCCGAATTACGAAAGTCTCGCGAAAACAGGCCTCACTAGTCAACCCTTCAGATCACGGAGGCTTCTCGCGTAGCCTACCTCTTGCAAGAGAAGCAAAGATTCCACCAAAGCAGAGAGCAGCCGACACGATGAACGCCAGCTTCATTGCCACGAGAAAGGCATCGTGATTCTCCGGCAGGATCTGATCCCGCCCCACGTAGATTGCAAGCAGCATCATCGCAAGCCCCATGCTTAGCATCTGTCCAACGAGGCGCATGGTTCCCACGGTGCCGGAAGCAATCCCGTAGTGCTTGCTCTCGACGGAGCTCATCACGGCATTTGTGTTTGGGGAAGAGAACAACGCAAGCCCAAGACCAAGAATGAACAGGGTCGATACGACGAACGCCAGGGATGTGGCTTCGTCCAAGACTGTCAGAAGCGCTAGCCCGACCGTGGTCATGGCCATTCCCACGGAAGCAACCACGCCCGGCTCGATTCTATCGGAGAGTCTTCCCGCCAAGGGCGATAGGGCGGCCATCGTCACGGGCTGACTAGCCAGTATGAGACCGGCCAGCTGTGGAGTGAGTCCCTTGACGTACTGAAGGTAGAGGCTCAACAGAAAGACCACGGCGAAGGTGGCGCTGTAGTTTATGAGCGCCGCGAGGTTGGAGAAAGCAAAGACCTTGTTCCTGACAAAGAGATCGATGTTCAGAATCGGAGATTTCTGCCTGGTCTCCCACCAGAGGAAGATGGCCAAGAAGACAACCCCGGCCAGAATCATCCATATTCCGAGGGACTCCGGCAGGCGGGAGAAGCCCAGGACCAGCACCAGCAAAGCAAAGCTGTAGATAATCGATCCCCCCGAATCGAAGCTCTCGCCCCGGGCGTCGGCCCACTCGCCCTTCAGCCTTACCATCACCTGGAAGACCGCGATCAATCCAAGCGGCGTGGTAGCCAAAAAGACACTTCGCCAGCCAAGGTGCTCGGCCAGAAAACCCCCAACGAGCGGCCCAGCGGATAACCCCACGTATACGGCGGCGATCGTAACCCCAAGCGCACGGCCACGCTCATGAGGCGGAAAAACGGAGGTCAGTATGGCCATGCCGGTGCCAAAGACCATGGCGGATCCCAGACCCTGAATGAACCTGAACACGATCAGGGCCATCGCGGACGGGGCCAATCCGCATAGGAGCAAGGACACGGTGAAGATGCTTAGCCCAGAGAGGAAGATCTTCTTTCGTCCGTAGATATCGGCCACTCGCCCAATTGGCACCAGGAACATGGCGGCCGACAAGAGATAGGAAGCCGATATCCAGCTTAGCAGCACCGCGTCGATCTCGAACTGCTTGCCTATCAACGGCAAGGCAAGGTTCACCGACGAGCCCATGAAGGGGGTGAGAAAAGCGGCCGTCACCGCCGTAAAGAGAGCAGCTCTCTTGGTGCTTGCAGCGTGTGCTGCTTTTTCGCCGGTCTCTTGCATTCTCGTTCGGTGACTCCAGCTTAGCTCCAGGTCTTCCAGAGACGGGAGCCTTTACTCCTGGAGCCAGGGCCAAAGAGACGCTCCTGGATTCGCCCTGATGCCCGCGCGCGTCTCCGCCAAGCAATCACAAATAGAGTTCGACAAACGCGAGGCCTTCGCCCTTTACGGTTAGAGTTTGCTCATTGCCGCCCTGACGGGCCCCGTTCAGCAAGGCTTCGGCTCGCAATGTCACCTCTTTGCCGATCAAATGATCGCCAAGCAGGATTATTATGCGTCCTGCTCTCTCGCCTTCTTCTTTCGGAAAATCGAAGCTATGGGGTTTTCCTATGATCTCTTCCTCATCATCTTTCTGGCGGCTTACGGAAACCCGGAGCTCATCGGCCTCCACCGTGTCCCCGAGGACTATGGTTAGATCAAAGCCGACTTCATGCGCAGTGCCGCACCCGGCAAGGCCTTTGCCAATGAGCAGGAGAGAGAGGGCTCCCATCGCCACGGGCAGTAGCCGTCCTCTGCGTTCTGTCGAGTTGGCCTGTCGCATCCATTCCTCCATGAAGAGCCGCTGACAATAGACCAACCCTCGATCACAATAAAGAAGGTAGGCTGACTCCGCCGCCTTGCGTCCACCGCCCCCACTCGAGTTCTATTGGCAATGGGAACAGAGAACGGGACCCGTGCGAAGAACCCCAACAAACCGCCTCTCTCTTCCTTATCGCTCTTCGTCTTCCCGATCCGGACCGCAAACTCCGTCCCCCAGGCGATTCACCGGCAAGACGCCGGGCAAGGGCACGAAATCTGCTCACTACTAATTGGGGACCGGCAAGAAGCTCACCGGTGGGCGCCGGCGCCCACGATTTCCTAGTGGATTCGAAAGCTTGACGTGCTAAGCTGCCGCGGATCGGCTTGCTTGCCGGCTTGCTCGCCATGGAGGCGATCGCATTTCATCAAAGGGAGGAGATTAGGAACATGCGTCAACTGATTGCTCTAGGCTTTGCCATCTCGCTTTGCAGTATGTCGCTCATTCTGACGGGCTGTCCCGGCCCGGATGATCCGGCCACAAACCCCTGCGCGGAGATCGAGTGCGGTCCGAACACCAGCGCCTGCGTAGTGGAAGACGGTGCAGCTGTTTGTATATGCTCCGATGGCTGGGAGAATTGCGATGATGATCACGATACGGGCTGCGAGACCTCGCTGACCTCTCTCGACAACTGCGGCGCCTGCGGCGCCTCATGCGAGCTGTACAACGCTACCGCGGAGTGCACCAGTGATGGCTCCTGCGTCATTGCCTCTTGTGATGATGGCTGGGACAACTGCGACGGCGACCATTCCACCGGATGCGAAATCCCTCTCACCTCCCTTGACCACTGCGGCGCCTGCGGTGTCGCCTGCGAGCTGGCCAATGCCACCGTCGAGTGCACCGCCGAAGGCATCTGCGAGATCGATAACTGCGATACCGGCTGGGACAGCTGCGACGGCGACGATGCCACCGGATGCGAGACCTCTCTGACCTCCCCGGACAATTGCGGCGCCTGCGACGTCTCCTGTGACTTGGCCAACGCCACCGCCCTTTGCTCCGCCGAAGGCGTATGCGAGATCGACAGCTGCGATGACGGTTGGGACAACTGCGACGGCGACGATGCCACCGGCTGCGAAACACCTCTGACCTCTCCTGACAACTGCGGCGCCTGCGGCGTCTCCTGTGACTTGGACAACGCCACCGCCCTTTGCTCCGCCGAAGGCGCATGCGAGATCGATAGCTGCGATGACGGCTGGGACAGCTGCGACGGCGACGATGCCACCGGCTGCGAAACCTCGCTGACCTCCCCGGACAACTGCGGCGCCTGCGGCGTCTCCTGTGACCTGGACAACGCCACCGCCCTTTGCTCCGCCGAGGGCGCATGCGAGATCGATAGCTGCGATGACGGCTGGGACAGCTGCGACGGCGACGATGCCACCGGATGCGAGACCTCTCTGACCTCCCCGGACAACTGCGGCGCCTGCGACGTCTCCTGTGACCTAAACAACGCCACCGCCCTTTGCTCCGCCGAAGGCGTATGCGAGATCGATAGCTGTGATGAAGGCTTCGAGAGCTGTGACGGCGACGATGCCACCGGATGCGAGGCATCCCTCACGTCCGTGGAGCATTGCGGCGGTTGTGGCATCGTATGCGAGATAGAGAACGGCACGGGTACGTGTGCCGATGGCACATGCCAGATCCTCGAGTGCGATGATGGCTACAGCACCATCGACAACGATCCCGACACGGGCTGCGAATGTGGACCGACCGACTGGCCCGATCCCAACGAGTTCATCGACCGCAACTGTGACGGCGTAGTCGGTGGAGACCGCTCGATAGGCGTTTTCGTGGCAATTGATGGACACGATGACTACGTCGGCGACTACAACTACCCTGTGCGAACGATAGCGCGCGCCATCGAGATCGCCGAGGGCACTCCAGGGCCTCGCCGCGAGGTCTACATCGGCCAGGGCACATACGATGAGGAGACCCTCGAGCTAAATGAGGGCGTCAGCCTCTACGGCGGCTATGAGCGCCTGAGCGGCGGCCTCTGGGATAGAGCCGAAGACAACGAGACCATCATCCAGGGGCCGGCGACGGCCGTGCTCGTCGAGGGGCTAGACGCCGCCGAGGTGACGCTGGAGCTATTGACCATAATCTCGGATGACGCCACAGAAGTAGGTGAAAGCTCTTACGCCGTTCGTCTGGTCGACAATGCGGAGATGGTGACAATCAGCCACAGCAGGCTCGTCGCGGGCCATGGCGAGGATGGCCAAGCCTTCACCACACTCCAAATTGGTGGAGCCGGCTGGACCGGGAACCACGGCGAGGAGCATGAGGGAGGAGACGAGCAGGCCTGCGTGAACGGGAATTACGACATTATCAATGGAAGATGGCTATGCGGTGCGACGACAGCCGTAGGCGGCGCCGGAGGAGACGGCAGAATCACCACGACCGCAGCGCAATCAGGAGAAGATGGGGGGACCGATCGAGGCGGCGACGGCGGTGAATCGGGGTATAGCGGCTGCTTCAGCTTCGACGGCAATCCAGCCGCCTCCGCCGGATCCGATGGAGACGACGGCCTCCCGGGTGCTCATGGCAACCATGGCGCGGCGGCACCGGCAATCGGGCTTCTCGGCCAAGACGGCACATACCTGGGTGCCGCCGGAAAGCGCGGTGAATCTGGAGAGAGCGGCGGCGGCGGCGGCGGCGGTGGCGGTGGTGGTGTCCACGGTTGGTGGGATTCCTCGGGTACGTTCGGGGTGTGTAGGTACCTCGAGGGCCTCTATGGTGGCGGTGGTGGCTCCGGCGGCGCTGGTGGTAACGGCGGCTGGGGAGGTAGAGGCGGTGGTGGTGGGGGAGGATCGTTCGGTGTCCTGGCATTGAACGCTCCCCTGACCTTGGTGAATACCGAGATAGAGACCGCTGATGGCGGTGACGGCGCGGCTGGGAATAATGGTCTTGGGGGTCGCACGGGTGGTTCGGGCGGCCTGGGGGCCGCGGGCGACCCTGATTACGGCCGTTCGGGCGGAGACGGCGGAGACGGCGGAGACGGTGGTGATGGCGGCAGCGGTTCAGGGGGCGCTGGCGGCCCCGCGATAGGCGTTCTCTGGGCCGGCGTCGAGCCACTTCTCGACGATGTGGACGAGAGCACGTGGCTCCTAGGCACTCCGGGCTCCGGCGGCGCCGGCGGTTCGGGCGCCCCGGCTGGCCCCGACGGCGTCCAGCAGGCCGTATACGAGACGGAAGCCGAAGAGATCGAGTGATCGAAGAGGCAGATTTATGGTGAGGGGCCGCGGCGTCGGCCCCTCACCGCTAATGCGAAGCCCAAGAGGCGGCGCGCCTGACTTCTCGGCAATTCAGAGCGCTCACTCTATCTTGACGCCGATCGTCGCTTCGATATCAGGGCCGCTCACGGTGCCGGAGCCCTTGACCCGCCGCCAATAGGTTCGCAGGCAGGTAATTCAGGGCGCAGCCAGGCATTTTGAAGGATTCAGGCGCCTATGCATAGACGCTCTTCCTGCAGCGCATACGATCTCTCTTTGGCCGGCCATGGGTCGAGCTGACTCAAGGACTTACCGTTTAGCGTGCCCGTCTACCTGCGTTTAGGAAGAGACTTTCCTTCAGACGCCCCGCCGGGGCAGGGCTCGTAGCCGTGAAACGTGGGATTGGCGAATGACAATCGCTTCTCCATCACGCGCATCGCCTCTTCATTATTGTCGACAAGGACGCAATCTCGCCCGTTTCGCACCGCCGCTTCACCGAAAGAGCCGCTTCCGGCAAAAAAGTCTAGGAGCCGGTCACCCTCACGAGAGTGCACGCGCACGATTCGTTCCAGTATGCCAAGCGGTTTCTGGGTTGGATAGCCCGTCTTTTCCTTTCCCGTCGGGCTGACTATCGTATGCCACCAAGTATCGGTAGGCGTCTTTCCTCTCGCCGCCTTCTCTGCTCCTACGAGTCCGGGAGCCATGTAGGGTATGCGATCTATCTCGTCATATTGGAATGTGTAGGACTCGCAGCTCTTCGCATACCACAAGATATTATCGTGCTTCGCCGACCAGCGTCTTTTGGACCGGGCTCCGTAATCGTATGCCCAGATTATCTCGTTCATGAAGTTCTCACGCCCAAAGATCCGATCAAGCACGACCTTCGCGTAGTGGACTTCCCGGCAATCAAGGTGCAAAAACAGGGATCCCGTAGGAGATAGGAGACGATACGCCTCCCTCAGGCGCTGGGCCAAAAACTCCAGATAGTCATCGAAGGAGTCGGCGTAAGAAAGGGTACCAAGCTTTTCTGTTCGGTAGACCTGCCCTTGGAATCCCGTCCGATCACCGCTCGGATCTCGAACCGTACGAAGCCTTGTTCGCGCCTGCTTCTTCCTCGTGTTGAACGGTGGGTCGATGTAGATGAGATCGAAGGAACCCCCGTCGAGCAACTGC
>SKWY01000549.1 GCA_007128675.1 Deltaproteobacteria bacterium
TACCTCCTTGTTTATCTCATAGGATATGTGGGGGTGAATCTCTACACGATGGGGACGGTGCTCAACATTCTATTGGGCTGGCATATCCCACTTGCGGCGATGCTGGTCGCGATGGTTTCTGCTACCTATGTCACCTTGGGAGGACAGACTAGCGTCATAATGACTGACCTGCTGCAGGGCGTCATTCTTCTATTAGTGGGTATTTTGGTGTTCACCTTGGGCGCCGCATATCTAGGTGGTTTCGATCTGCTTTGGACCAATTTGCCGCGTGACGCCAGGCTTGCCTTTCCCAATTTCAACGAGGCAGTGGATTTTCCAGCCATCGGTATCTTTTGGCAGGATGCTTTTGCAAACACCGCGGTTTTCTACTTTTTGAACCAGGGCATCATTATGCGGTTCATGGCCGCCAAGTCACTGGATGAGAGCCGTAAGGCGGCCACGGCCATGATGGTCGGTCTCATGTTCATCGGTGCTCTCGTAGTTGCATCTGGAGGCCTTGTTGCCCGAGCGATGACGAACGCGGGTGTACTGCCCGAGCTGGAGGCTCGAGAGGCCTTCTTCGTGGCGGCGGAGCTATTGAGCCATCCAGGCGTATTTGGCCTCATTCTGGCTGCCATGACCGCGGCGCTAATGTCTACGGTGGATACATTGATAACGGCGGTTTCCGCGGTTGCTGTCAACGATGTCTATAGGCCTTATGTGCGGCCCAAGGCGACCGATCGTCAGCTTCTCAAGGCAGCCCGGGTGACCGCCGTATCGGTTGCGGTTCTTGGGGTCATCATGGTTCCCGTGTTCATGCAATTCCGTACGATTTACACGGCTCATGCCGCTTTCACCGCCGCGGTGACGCCCCCGATGGTGGTGGCTCTCATGCTTTCCGTCTTCTGGAGACGATTTACACGCGCAGCGGCGCTCTGGACTCTGGTGGGAGGGCTGATTGCCATTGTGTTTTCGATGTTCGTTCCAGCCGTGATTACACCATTTGCGCATGGTGTGCCGATTGGAGAGGCCGGCGAAGGATTCATGGGAGGAATGCAGCAGCATCAGTTCATGCGCGCCTGTTTTGGTGGAGCCGTAAGTGTTTTGATAGGGGTGACGGTTGCCTTGCTTTCGAAGGCGGAGCCGGTAGAGAAACAGCGTGGGCTCGTATGGGGTACGATTGGTGATGCCTTGCGTCATTACAAGGGGTCGCCTGGAAAAGAGGAGAAGGTTACGCGCGCCCTTGCCATTCCCTCTAGCCTCGATGAGGAGCCGGAGCCTGTTGGGGCGCACTCGCTTGCCATGGTTCACGTCTCACGTGGGCTTGCAGACCAGATTGATGCTGGCGAGGAGGATCTCATTTACGTCACTGACAAGAGACGCTGGACGGGAGGTCTCTACTCCGCACACGCGGTAATAGGGAAAGTTCGTGATGGTGATGAACCGCGAGTATGGATGGGGCCGGATACTGCTAAGCTGGTCGTCACTCCACGACGAAAGCAGCTTCCGGTTCGGGTAGAGCGCCTCTATGGGACGGTGGGTTCTGTCGATGAATCCGCAGAGGAGTTGGCGAAGAAGGATGTGAGCAGTTCCGTTGCTTGAATCCGTTCAGCCGTTGCGCTTTCGAGCCAAGCCCGGTTCCTTACGGGGATCGTGGGGCCGAGTGGTCCGAGATCGCTTGGGGAGCAAAAACGTCGACCAGGCTGCCTAGGTGACAATGGAAGAAGCCTAGGGCCCGTCAGCTGGCACTTCGGGGGGGCTTCATCTCGAGGGGCATGCCTTTCCCGGTAGGCGAAATGACGGCCAAGGTCAGGTCGAAGTCTTGACCCAGTCGCATCTCGAGATCGATGGGACCTGGATTCGCCTCTAGCCAATCGGGTTGCACCTGCAAGGTGCCCAGAAGCTCCCGATGAACGCTCCCGGGGTCCATGGCTTCGTACACCGCAATGACTAGGGGCTGGCCGGCGGCAGGCCGGGTGTCGATGGGTAGGCGCTCGGTAATTGGAACCGCGGCATTCTTGGGTATGACCTCTTGAGTAATCCCACCAGGAAGCATCACTCCAATGGGAATGGGCACCACATCCGTAAGAGCAGGGCCTCTAGCAAGGTTCAGCGTGCGGCCGAGAATGGCGGCTCCCACGGCTATTCCTAGCTCGGGGCTGATGTTCTTCTTTGGGTCGTGTCTGAATCGCTTGGAGAGCTGACGCTGGATGGCGGGCATTCGCGATTGGCCTCCTACGAAGACGATCTCGCCAACGTCATCAGCAGACATGTTCGCTCCAACGAGGGTTTCCTCGGTCAGACCAACGACATGCGCAACCAGGCGATCGGTAATCTCCTCGAGTTCCTCGCGAGTCAAGAGGTGATCGACACTCAGTGAGCCGGTAGAGGTCTGCGTAACGAAGGGAATCCGTATGCGGGCAGTCTTCTCTTTGGTCAACTCGATCTTTGCGACCTCAGCCGCGAAGAGCAGCCTTTGCATCACCACCGGGTTGCTTCGCAGGTCGACACCGTGCTCTTTCTCGAACAGTTCACATAGCCTTTCGACGATCGCGGCATCAAAATCCATGCCGCCAAGGAATGCCTCTCCGCCGTTACCCAGGACCTTGACAGTCCTTCGGTCAACCTTCAGCAAGGTTGCGTCGAAAGTGCCGCCACCTAGGTCGAAGATCAACGCCGTCTGGCTCACCTCCATGTGCTTGGCATAGTAGAGGGCCGCCGCGGTTGGTTCGTTCACTACGGCCCTCACGTCAAGTCCCAGCATTTCGGCCGCGGTTCGAATGGCCCTGCGATGCCCATAGCTGTAGTAGGCGGGAACGGTCAGGACGCAGTCTTGAAACTCTGTTCTTGCTGCTGCGTTGGCTAGCTCCAGTACGCGTTGTAGTATCAAAAAGGCGATATCGTTCAGGGGAACGACGGTGCCGTATACCTGTACGGAGGCAAGGCCCGCTTGTCCCTCTACGATTGGATAGGCAAAACGGTCCTTGTAGCGAGCGACGTACTCGGATGCAAACCGGCGACCAATGAAGCGCTTCACGCCGAAGACTGTGTGTATTGGGTCGTCGACGGCCATCTCTCTAGCCGGCTGACCGACCAGAACTCTTTCCTTTCGTCCGAACCAGACGGTTGAGGGAAGAACGTGAGTGTTTCGGCCAGTGGGAACGGGATGAATCTTACCCGCAGGATCACACCATGCCGCGGTCGTGTTGGTTGTGCCGAAGTCGATACCCAGCACTAGAGAGTTGCTCGCCATGGGATCGCAATCATAATCGAAAGTATTTGGACAGTCGACGATTGGGATGCTTTTTGGGGGTGCCTTTCTCACCATTCGATCAAAGACGCGCGAGGCGCTTGATGGCCTTGATTAGGATGGGCCTGAAGGGGGGATGAACAGGTGCAAAAGCGAAACTGCCCCATTTGCGCTCGAGCACACCTCGCTCATTGCTGAACTCCACGAAGCCCCGAAAGCCATTTGACCTGCCAATGCCGCTCTGGTTGATACCCCCAAACGGAAGGTGGGGATTGGACGACAGTATCATAAGCTCGTTGATTCCAACACCGCCCGAGTTTGTTCGCTCTAGAACATAGTCGACATTTCGGCGGCTATTGCTCAAAATGTACAAAGTCAAAGGTCGGTCTCGCTCGGCGATTATTGATGGAACAGCTCCTAGGCTTTCAAAGGGAATCATCGGCAACAGGGGGCCGAAGATTTCCTCCTGCATCAGCTTCATTTCGGATGTGACGTTGAGGAGCACATGAGGGCCCATGAAGAGTTCCCCTTCATCCATGCCGCCGTCGAAGGCAATACGCGCGCCTTTTGCCATGGCATCATCGAGAAGACCCTTGAGTCTTTGGAAATGCCTCTCATTGATGATGCGGCTATAATCATGCGAATGAACAAGGCCCTTTCCATCGGGATAGTACATGCGCTTCAGATTGTTCTCGAAGCTCCGTAAAAACGCATTCATCTTGCTCTGATGTATCAGGACATAGTCGGGTGACATACAGCTCTGCCCGGCATTCAGTCCTTTGGCCCACGCGAGCTTATGTCCGGCCTTGACTGCATCGAATGTCTCGTCCACGATTACCGGAGACTTGCCTCCAAGCTCCAACGTCACCGAAGCAAGATTCTCGGCTGCCGCTTTCATCACTAGTTTGCCTACTTGTGTGCTCCCCGTGAAGAAGACATGATGAAACGGCTTCTTCAGTAGGGCCTGCGTGGTGGGGACATCGCCCTCCACCACGGCTACGCGGTGTTCGTCGAATATCTCTCGCATCATTCGAAGGATGAATGCGGAGGTGCTTGCGGAGATCTCGGAGGGCTTGAGAAGGACGACATTGCCGGCGGCAATCGCATGGATAAGAGGAAGAAGTGCTAGCTGGAGTGGGAAGTTCCATGGAGCGATTATGAGTACGTGTCCTTTGGGCTCGTAACGGATTCTCGAACTGATGCCCGCCATTGCCAGAGGGACCTTCGTGGGGACACTGCTTACCCAGTCGTGGATCTCGGATCGGACATTCTTCAGGGCCACGAACAGGGGCAAGAGCTCGATGACAATACTCTCCTCCCGACCGCGACCGAGGTCCTCGTTGAGAGCCTTGATCAAGGCTTCTAGATTGCGGTCATCCAGAAGGTAGCTCTCGATGTCGCTGATACGGGCAGCTCTCTCTTCGGGTGAAGAGGTCTTGGCTAGCTGCAAGTTGGAGTTGGTATGCTGTAGCGAAAAAACGCGCTCCACCTCAGAAATGTTTCGGAACCGGTTGGCATCCATGGCATCTCTTTCGATATCTAGAGGCTATAGGCCGACTTCCTTGTTCGAGCTAAGCCCCCAAGAAAGGCAGACGAGAGACTAGGCCTGGAAACGGTCCACCTCTGCCTTAAGTACTTCTGATTGTTGTGTGAGAGTGTCGGCAGCGGCCTCGAGATCCTTGACCGTTGAGTTCTGGGTGTCGGTTACCTTCTTGATGCTCTGCATGGCCTGCAGGACTTGCTCAGCCATTCGGGTCTGCTGCTTTTGAGAGGAGTTCAAATGTTGTATCATGTTGGAGATATTCTCGATTGCTTCGGAGATCTGCTTGCTGCCTCGCGACTGCTCCCGGCTTGATCTTTCGACCAGCCTGGCGATGGTCTTGATTTCCTCCGCCGATCTTGTCAGGCGCTCGGAGCCCTTGGCTTGTTCCGAAGCAGCTTTGGCAATCTCCTGAACAGCCA
>SKWY01000075.1 GCA_007128675.1 Deltaproteobacteria bacterium
ATTGGTCGAAGGCGCCCCCTCCCCCAGCGCCCTGGCCCCGGCCCCCCGACCTAATGGAATACAGCTCCAACCTATTTGGCCAGACGCTTCTTACGTGCGAAAAACACGGAAAAGACGCTACTCTACCTTCAGGGCCTCTACGGCGACGCGGTCGGTATCGTTCTCGATAATCACGCCCTCGGTGCACCCCTTCGCTATGAGGGTACCAGCTCCGCCAGTCTGAGAATGCAGTCTGACCAAAAAGAGGCGATCGCCTCCGAGGGGGACCGGGCTCGCGCTTATCACGGCCACGCCGTCTCCCGCGTTGAGCCGCAAGGTGCTTTGCAGTACACGAAGGCGATTGAGCGTCTCGTCCTCATCGATGAGAACGGGATCTTCCAGCAGCTCCGCACAGCTCACCGCCTCACCATCAACCCGCAAGGGATGAAAGACCCGGATTGCCGCGCTGCGCATCTCGCTGCGATCGACCCCGTGAGGGAGACCAGCGTGCACGACCAAGTTGGTCGTCAACGGGTCCCCGTCGGGGTCATCGATGTCGAGATCCCCAGATAGCCAACACTGCCCCTCCACGCAGACTTCGCCATACCGTCTGCGGCAATCCACGCACTCGAAGCAATCGGTTTGAGCGGAACACTCACCGCCACGCCCGAGAACCCAAGGATCGTCTTCTGGGTCCTCATCGTCTGGTCCACACGAAGAAAACACGGCAAGAAGAAGAAAAGCCGTTAGACCAATGAAGCCATGGATTACCCATGGTCTTTTGTTCTCGTACGATTTCGTCATGACGGGGCCACTTCAGAAGGGATTCATTAGCACCGCTGGCCGACCACCACACCCTACCAGAAGTCTCGAAAAGGGCGACGCCGTAAACTCCACAAAAAGGGAGTTGAGGGCCGTCGTGCGTCGAGATCAGCCTTTAGTTACAGCTTGGAGCATCACACACGGAGTCACTCGTAGGAAAGCAGTTTCCAAAGACATCGTCGCCGCTGACGATCTCTATGCATTGATGCCCGGCTGGGCAGAGCTGACCATCGGTGCAATCAATGCCACGAAAACCACTGGTCGTGAAGATCGCGCAGCACCATATGGGCTCGCTGCCGGCGCAACCTCCAGCAGGCGCCGAGCAAAGCTCGCAGGTGGCCGTCACCTGCTGACAGGTCCTGCCGCCGAGATGATCGTCCTTGCAGGACTCACACGCCTCACAGGCCTCCGGCATTTGGCAGTGTCGGCGGCCCTCGACGGAGCTGCTCACACAAGACCCCGCGACGCAGCTCTCTCTTACGGTGCAGTCGGAGTCGGTCGTGCATCCAGGCACGCATTCGTACCTATCGACGGTTTGCGTGCAAAGCATCCCTTGTGGACAAAGAGCATCATCACCGCCGCAATCGGGCAGGCATTCTCCCTCGGTCTCACCCGGTTTGATCACACATGTGCGTCCATCCTCACATTCCGAGCTCTGCACGCATCGATAGACATGGACACACTCGTTCTGCACGCAGCTGCAGGGGCTGCCTTCCGGGCTACAGGAAGCATCGTTCTCGTAGCAATCATCATCGGTGACGCATGCGGCCTCGCATTGCCGTGAGTCACTGCTACAAACCATCCCATAGGGACAAGATGGTATGCGAGCAACGCACCTTTCGAGATCTCGATCACAGATCTGATCCTCACCCTCCGTGCAGTCCTCATCCACCGAACAAGGCTGACCCGAGTTTGGATTACAACCTCTGTAGCTCTCGCAGTTTCCCACCACGGGCCAACAAGTCCGCACTCCAGCAATCAGTTGACATGAGGCGTCGTCCGGGCAATCGACATCTCCCTGGCAGGATCTACCGCAGTACTCACGCAGATTTATGGGATCGGTAAGACAAGGGTCATCGACCTCACCACACTCGAGGCTACGCTCACATGGCTCGCAAAGAGCCTTCCGTTTCTTGCAGGAGCGGGTCGGAATGCTGCAGTACTCCTCCGGCTGACAGTCCTCATCTCCAGTGCAGCCGGGCAGATCCTGAACACAAGCGCCCGTGAAGGCATTGCAGAGGTGCCCCTCATCACAGACTTCGTCGGAGGTGCATACACAGCGCCTATTCTCACGATCGCAGCGAAAACCGAGATCACACTCCGCATCCACGCTACAAGCACGACCGGTGAGCGCTCCCTCACGCTCGAAGGGATCAGGACAGCCGCCCCCCGCCGCAAGAGCAACCCCAAGCACGATGGCGGACACAAGACAAACCCATCGTCTACTCGAAAGCCTTCCGAATCCTTCGGGGTTCATGTAAGGCCTCCAAACCTCAAAGTCACGACACCAGCCGGTAACCGGCCTGCAACGAGGCCCCCTGAAAAGACGGCGTATCTTGACCGCCCTAACGGCGAAATGCGGTCGATTCAGGAACTTGGATGGCGCATGTCCACCTAGAGCTGGCCATGCTGCTTCCTCGGTAGCCTATGAAATGGGGCGATCAGAATGGGTCATACGAAACACACCGCCGCCGTCGTGCGGCACGCCTAGTGGATCCTCACGGCGGCCTCTCATCGTCGACGCAGCCCTTGCTTTTTCTCTTTGGCCTTGGAGGCCGCCGGATCGTCGGGATAGGCCCTTATCACCGCATCGAAGAAGTCGCCGGCCTCCCTCTTTAGCTCTAACGCCGCAAAAGACTCTCCAAGACGGAGCAAAGCTCTTGGCATCAAGTCGCTTTCATCATGCCGTTCACGAACCTTGTTGAACTCGAGAATAGCGGAGCGGTGATCGCCTTGAAGAAAGTATGACTCGGCCACCAAGAACTGCGCCTCATCGGCTCGCGAGTGATTGGGCCAGCGCCGTTGAAAATCCAGAAGCAAGTTGCGAGCAACCGCGTGCTCGCCGTCTTCCAACCTCGTCTTGGCCATATCCAAGAATGGATCGGGCTCCTCTGGCCGCTGCGTCTGACGAGCAGCCTGTTGAGCCTCCACCTCGGCAACGGCTTCCTCTCCCTCGAATCCCGCGAGACGACGCTCCAAGGCCTCCTTGAAGCTATCCTGTTCGTCACGACCCCTATCGATCTGATGTCGAAGCTCGTCTATTCGGCCTCGAATCCCTCGAATCTCCTCGTTCAGACTATCCAGGGTTACTCCCACATCAGCGGTCGTGCGCCTTGCGATGACACCGAGGTTCTCCATCGCCTCCGAAAGCTCGGTCATTCGGGCATCGAGCCTCGCAATCTCGGTCTCCAGCGCCCTCTCTCTTGCCTCGGCCTCTTCCTGAAGGCGCACCTCGAGAACCTCGATCCGATGCTCCATTCGTCGGCCTTGCTCGGCGGTCGTCACACAGCCCGAAGTCATGAGCAGCAAGACCGAAAGCGGCAAGCAGGTCTTGCCGCATTTCGAGACTAACCCCTTATGGGCCACGTATTGCATATCGGCTCACTACCGCATCGTCCGAAACCGTTCCCAGCGCCCGCTGAGGCGGCTCGGGAACGGCAGCGCTCGAATCACAGCCTTGTGTCCTGAACCCTGAACTCGACGCGACGGTTTTGAGCCCAGGCGTCCTCGTTGCTGCGATGGTCAACGGGACGCTCCTTGCCATAGCTCACGGTGCGCAAGCGATCGGCGGGAATCCCTAGATCTATCAGGTAGCGACGTACCGAGTTGGCCCTTCGCTCGCCGAGAGCAAGGTTGTACTCCTGCGTGCCGCGCTCATCGCAGTGACCTTCGAGCGTGATGCGGCCGGACTTCTGCCGAATGCACTCGGCGTTCTCCGCCAAGACGCGCCGCGCCGAGGCGGTGAGCGAATGGGAGTCGAACTCGAAGTGGACGGTATCGACATCACAGGCGATCTCCTGGACGACCTCCACGCATTCTCCACGCTGGCACTCGAAGCCTTCACGGCAGTCGGCGTGAGTCACGCACTCGACGTCCGGCACACAGCGTTGATTCTCACACCTCATTCCAGAAGCGCAATCAGCGTTCGCCGTGCACTCGGGAACACACTCGTTGTTCCGGCACAGAAGGTTGCCGGGACAGTCGCGATCCGCACGGCACTCCGGCTCGGGCACGCAAGCAAAGTTCTCGCACTCGAAACCGGCCGGGCAATCGGCATCGCCGACACATTCTCGGCAAGTGCCATCAACGCAGATGTAATTGACCTCGTTACCATCGCGATCGACACGGCAATGCTTGTCGTTCTTGCAATCGGGCCAATTGGGCCTGCATCCCGCGGAAAGAATCAACGTGGCGGCAAAGACGAGCAGTAAAGGCAGACGAACACGATTCATTTGACTTCCCCTGGTGATGGGCGGCTTTCCTTCGGGCATCAGCAGATGACTAGACCACTAGATCCTAAATCTCGATGCCGGATCCAGCTTCAAGGTGGCTACGAGCTGACACCTTTCTATTTGAAGATATTTCGAGCGTTTGATTTCGACGACCTACCTTCGTGGCGGTATAGCGCCCGAAGCAACTATGAGTCAACTCAAAGTGTTCCCCATCCTGCCGTAATGCCGATGTTTCCCGATGCTCCACTGGCCGCTGTGGGACCGGTGGCCCAAAAAGTGAAAGAACTCCTACTCGGAAGGGATTGAGCAGGCATTCGCATCGGTTGCACGAAAGATTGCCTCGAAGTAGCTTGCATCGCCCCATATCGGCTTCCAAACGCCTCGAACGGAGCAAGAGACGTGGAAGACCAAATGACATGGGCTGCATTGGAGCAGCATGTCCCAGGTCAAGAAAAGCTCGCGGCTCAACGAAGGTAGTGAACATAGCCAGCCAACTGGCTCTTTGCTCGTCTCCTCTCCCGAGCCGACCTTGGAAGCTCACAGGCAAACGCAAGATCCCTCCCCGGCTGCCGCGGCTGCCCAGAGTTCGCCGGAGGAACCGAGGTCGTTCTTCTGGAGTATTGGGGGGTTGGGCGTAAGTGCAGCAAGGGCCAAGATCGTCCTGAAGCTGGCCTGGCCCGTCATGGTGGGAATGGTGACCCAGACGGCGGTGAATCTGGTCGACACCGCAATGATCGGGCGCTTGCCTGGCGACGTCTCGATTCCGGGTCACGCGGCGCTTGGCCTCTCGCTGCCCCTCTACTGGGCCATCGGCGGCTTCCTCGCCTCCATCCAAATCGGCACGCAGGCCATAGTCGCCCGCCGTTACGGAGAAGGCAAAAAGAAGCTGGCCGGTCAAGCCCTGATGAACAGCTTGCTCATTGGCATCACAACCGCCATCTTCGTTTCAGTCGCCGCCGTCCTGCTCGTCCCTGCCATATTCCCGTTCTTTCACTCGGATCCGGACGTCATACGCTGGGGAGTTCCATACCTGCAGATCCGTCTTGTCGCCACGACGGCAATGGTCGGAACTCTTTCCATCAAGGGCTTCTTCGACGCGATTGGACGCACTTACGTGCACATGATCGTCGCGTTGGTGATGAACGTTCTCAACATCTTCGGAAACTGGGTGCTGATCTTCGGGAACCTTGGCGCTCCAAGAATGATGGTATCCGGCGCCGCTCTGGCTTCGGCCTCTTCCACCGTAATCGGTTTGCTGCTGATGATCGCCTGGACGATGCACTCCAGGGTGCAAGCGGACTACATTCCCTACCGCCTTGCAAACCGCAGCAAGGAGGTGCTCTGGAACATCGTGCGAATATCCGTGCCGAGCGGGATCGCTACCGTGGCCATGATGAGCGGGTTCTTGCTCTTCATGAAGATCGGGGCTGGCCTCGACGAGGTTGCCGGCCACGGAGCCGTCTACACCGCGTCCATCAAGGTCGTCATCGACATAATGTCGTTGACATTCATGACCTGCCTTGCCTTTGGAACAGCCACGGCCACCTTGGTGGGCCAATCGCTTGGCCGCGGCAAACCCAGGCGAGCGGAACTATTCGGGTGGGAATCGATGAAGATGGCCGCCTATGTCTTCACCATAGTCGGGGTCATCACTCTTCTTTGGCCAGAGCTATTCCTTGGGATCTTCTCCAAGGACGCCCAGGTGATCGAAGCGGCAAGACCCGTGCTCCGGCTGATCGCCTGTGTTCAAGGCCTGATTGCGGCCGCTCTCATCCTCATGCAAGCCAACTTTGGGGCTGGTAACAGCAAGTTCGTGATGAAGGTCGAGCTATTCCTTCACTTCCTCTGCATGATTCCGCTGGCCTATGGCCTCGGCATTGCCGCCGACCTCGGACTTCTGGGGATGTGGCTCTCGGTAGTGGTATACGTTGTCCTGTTGACCCTCGTGCTCGGATACAAGTTTCACCAAGGCAAATGGAAGGAAAGCCGCGTCTAAATGGCCAACAGCGTCCTAATCGTCGATGATGAGAAGAATATCCTCGTCACACTCTCCAGGGCCCTCAAGGTCGAAGGGTGGGAGACGGCCGTGGCTGGCTCGGCGGCGATCGCCCTCGAGAAGATTGAGGAGAAGCCCTTTGACGTCATCCTCACGGATGTAAGGATGCCCGGAATGGATGGGATAGAGCTGCTCTCGAAGTTGCGAGAGACAGGCCGTCTCATCCCCGTCGTGATGATGAGTGGGCATGCGACCATAGAGACCGCGGTGGAGGCCGTGCGACTGGGAGCATTCGATTTCATCGAGAAGCCCATTGGCACCGAGAGGCTGGTAGTCACCCTCGAGAACTCGCTTCGCTTCGCCCGCCTCGAGGGAGAAAGAGCCGAGCTCGTCGAGGAGTTCGTGCCGACTAACGGCCTGCTCGGTGACGGGCCGGAAATGATCCGGCTGGGGCAGCTCATCGAAAGAGCAGCTCCATCCGAGGGCCGAGTGCTGATTGCCGGAGAGAATGGGACCGGCAAGGAGATGGTGGCCCGCTCCATCCACGAAGGATCACAAAGAAACCGGGCTCCATTCATCAAGCTCAACTGTGCGGCCGTCCCAAGGGATCTTATCGAGAGTGAGCTCTTCGGCCACGAAAAAGGAGCCTTCACCGGAGCGGTGGCCGCACGAAAAGGCAAGTTCGAGCTCGCCGACGGCGGAACCCTCTTCCTGGACGAGGTGGGAGACATGCCACCCGACATGCAGGCCAAGCTCCTCCGTGTCCTTCAGGAAGGAGAGATTGAACGCGTGGGAGGAGCCGAAACCTTCCGAGTCGACGTGCGCGTCATCTCGGCGACCAACAAGAATCTGGAGGCAATGGTCGACGATGGAGCGTTCAGAGAGGACCTCTACTACCGCCTCAACGTAGTACCGATTCATGTGCCGCCACTGCGGTTCCGGCGAGAAGACATCCCCATGCTGGTCGATCGCTTCGTCGACGAAGCTTGTCGAAAGAACAATCGACGGGGCCTAGAGCTTTCGAGCACAGCGATGGAGCTGCTCGTGGAGCACGATTGGCCCGGCAATGTCCGCGAGCTTCGAAATGTAGTAGAGCGATTGGTCATCCTCTGCGAGGGACCAACCGTCAGCCTCTCCGAGATACGAGAGCTTCTGCCGAAGAGGGGCAAGGATGGCCCGAAGGATGTCGGCTCGAGCTATCGCCCGGGCAAGAGCTTCAAGGAGCTGGTCTCACAGGCCGAAAAAGCGGTGCTCGAGGGAGCGCTGGAGCACCATAGAGGCAACATGACCGAGACCGCGGCCGCGTTGGGGCTGGAGAGGTCCCATCTATACAAGAAGTGCCGGGCACTGGGGATACGCCGCTGATCGCGAGCTTCGGGGCCCAAACCATGAAGGTTCGGCGACTAACGAACCTTGGCCGGGGCTAGCTGCACTATAGCCACGCTTGCGTGTCCTTGCTGACACGCCGGCCTAAGATCCTGTGCGACTAATTCCTCTGTTATTTCCAGTACTTGCAGGACCGGGCAGTTATGGCACGGGCGGTGCTCCACCTTGGCTTGCGCGCGACGGCATACGGCCTCGCAAGCAGATGACCAAAGAAAAGGAGCATCCGATGACCACCACGAATACCCATCTAGAGACCTCGAGCTTTCGCCTCCCGACGCTCTCTTGGCCACTGACAGCCTGTCTATCCGCGGCCCTGATCATATCCGTCGTCCCGGGCTGCGAGGATAAACCCTTCGAGAAGGAGCAATCTCTCGATACACGAGCAGCCGAGCAAGAAGAGCAAAGAGAGCTCCCCCTAATGGACAGTAGAACCCAGGCCACCCGCGGCGAGGCTTTCGCGGGGAAGGAATCCGCGACCGTCATGCGCCTACCCGGCGTCGATGAAACCGGTGAAGAGCTTCTCTTTCCCGACCCCCTGCGCACTCCCCATGACGACGACCCATCAATCGACCACCTGGCAAAAGGTCAGGCCGCCCTGGATGCAAACGACTCCTCTACGGCCATGGATCTCTTTCGTAAGGCCGCGTTCTCGACCGACTCCTATGCGGCATTCCAGGGGCTCGGAAGAGCAGCTCGCCTCGCCGGTGACAAGGACCTTGCAATAGAAGCCTTCGCAATGGCGGCGAAGACCAACAGCTCTGCCGCCGAACCCTTGGTCATGGCGGCTCGTCTCTCCCTCGAGGCCGGCGATATCGACATGGGCCATGCCTTCATCAACCGCGCCATCGCAAGGGAGCCGAAACGCGCGGACGCCCACAACGTACTAGGACGCCTTTGCATGGCTGAGCAGCAGTATCACAGGGCCGTTCTTTCCTTCCAAAGAGCGACCGAGATCGATCCGAGCTTCGTCTGGGCCTGGAACAACAAGGGCTATGTGAAGCTTCTGACGGGAAAGTACGACGAGGCGGTGGAAGCTCTAGAAACAGCCGTCGCCCTCTCTCCCGTGACCGCATACATGCATAACAACCTCGGCCTCGCCTACCTGCGTGCGGGGAAAACGAAGGAGGCGCGCTCGGCTTTCGAGGAGGCCTTGAGTCTTCGTCCGGGGTACGTGAACGCCACCATCAACCTAGACAGGGTCAAGACGGAAATGACCGCAATAGCCGAAGCGGAGAGTGAGGGCCCCGAGGTCGGCGAGGATGGAGCCCTGGAGTACGTACCTGGCGGGTGACCGTTTGTAGATCCGGCGAATGCCGGCGCCGGATCGAACCTTCTTGCCGGCAAGAAAGGGATGAGCGCCGGCCACGGTTCTTCCGTGGTCGGCGCCGTTGACTGGTAGGCACTGGAAGGAAAGCCCTGGCATACTCCCAAGGAGCTTTGCCAAGAACCTCCGGTTCGTGCTGGTCTATTGATGATTGGCAACGGGTAAGAGTGACCATGAGCGAAAGAGAATCATCCACGCCCAGCAAAGGTGACAAGAGCACGAGCGCCGTGTCCTCTCGCAAGACGAGCGAGACCTTTGAAAAGCACCAGGTCGACTCTCGAGCAAACGAAGAAGCACCACGACCGGCAGCAATCGAAAGATACCGGCGCTTCAAGAAGACTCGACTTGGAACGGCCCTCGTTTGGTCGTCAAGAATCATCGTGGGGGGCTCGGCTCTACTCGTTGCGCTCGTGGCTGCAATCTATTTTTGGCATGCCCGCGATCTTCCCGGCTTCGAAACCCTCGCCGATTACGAGCCGCTACAGAGCACCCACCTCGTTACAAGGGATGGTGAGATTGTGGGAGAGCTCTTCAAGGAACGGCGCACGGTCGTCCCTCTCGACGAAATGCCACAGCTGCTTTGCGACGCATTCATCGCCGCCGAAGATGAACGGTTCTACGAGCATGTTGGCCTCGACTACTTCGGTATCGCCAGGGCTCTTGTGAGAAATGTTCAGGCCGGCGAGGTCAGAGAGGGCGCAAGCACCATCACGCAGCAGGTAGTGAAGACCTTCCTATTGAGTCCCGAGCGGCGCTTCTCACGCAAGTTCCAAGAAATGATCTTGGCCCGTCGCCTCGAACAGAACCTCACCAAGGACGAGATTCTGTATCTGTACCTAAACCAGATTTACTTCGGGCACGGCCGCTATGGCGTGCAAGAAGCCGCGGCCTTCTACTTCGACAAGAATGTGCAGGATCTCGAGCTCGCCGAGGCCGCCATGCTTGCCGCCCTCCCTCGCGCCCCCAACCTTTACTCACCTCGCCGTCATCCTCACCGCGCGTTGGGCCGCCGCGCTTACGTACTGCGGCGCATGGTGGAAGCAGAGATGGTAGATGAAGAGGTCGCGCGCAAGGCCGCGTCGGAGCCCATGAAGCTTGCCCCCTTGCCCACAAGAAGGGTTGGGGAGAGCTACATAGAAGAGGTTCGGCGAATGCTCAATAATTCGCTCGGAAGCGAGCTCCTCCTCGGCGGAGGGCTCACCGTGGAGATCGCCATGGATCCCCACATGCAGAGCGCCGCGGAGAGAGCTCTCGCAGAGAATCTACGAGCCATAGACAAGCGCCAAGGATGGCGGGGCCCCATAACCAGGCTGGACCCACTATCCATGGAGGCGGTCACGCGCCGCTTCGACGAGCTAGTTTCGATCCGCTCCGCAAGAGGTCTGGATGGATTGCACATCATGGACATCTCTACAATCGACGAGTGGCCGAGAGAAGAGGACGCTCCACCACCAATGCGATTGATTCAACCTGCCCCGGATACCGTCGCGGCAGGTATCGTCATCGATGTCGAGGACGATTCCGTCAAGGTCGATCTCGGAGGGTTCATAGGTCTCTTGCGTCTTTCCGGAATGCGCTGGGCTCGCGCCTTCAACCCAGAGGAGCGAACCCCAGCTCCGCAAAGACCGCAAGAAGTGCTGAACAAGGGCGATGTCGTCCTCGTGCGCATCCATGAGAGCCCGAGCTTCGAGAATGATGGGCCGCTGACCCCACGGCACTCGGCAACCTCTGGGAGGAGTGATGAGGCGGACGAGCATGTTGTGAACGACAAGGACGAGCGCCCTTTGATTGATGTGACCTTGGAGCAGCATCCAATGGTCGAGGGAGCTCTGGTAGCGATAGATCCAGCCTCCCGAAGCATACGCGCCATGGTCGGCGGCTACGACATGAGACGGAGCCATTTCAATCGAGCCACACAGGCAAGACGCCAACCGGGTTCGGCATTCAAGCCTTTCGTGTACGGCGCCGCCATAGAAACACGAAGGCTCACCAACGCCAGCATCGTGCTCGACGCCCCGGAGATGTTCCGCGATCCATGGACCGGTGACACCTGGCGTCCCAGAAACTACGATGGACGTTTCGACGGCGACATGACGCTACGAAGATCGTTGGCTCTTTCCAAGAACGCCGTCGCGGTGCGCATCGCCGACACCGTGGGCGTGGACGCCATCATCGATTTTGCCCGCCGCAGCGGGATCGAAAGCCAGCTGCCGCGGTTTCTTCCCCTCGCTCTTGGTGCCGGGGAGGTCACCCCTCTAGAGCTGGTCAATGCCTACTCGACGCTCGCTGCGTCGGGAACCTTCGAAGAGCCCGTTCTCGTTCACTCCGTAAAGGACCAAGATGGGGCGATACTCTTCCAGCACGTCCCCGCCGCCGAGCAGGTCGTTTCCGAGGAGGTCGCATTCATACTCACCGATCTCTTGTCTTCCGTTCTTACGGAAGGCACGGGACGAAGCTTGAACAAGCTCGGTCGTCCAACCGCCGGCAAGACGGGAACCACCGACGATCGCCGAGATGCTTGGTTCGTAGGCTACACGGCAGAGTTGGTTGCCGGCGTGTGGATTGGTTTCGATGAGCCTCAACCTCTCGGCAGAGCCGAGTATGGGGGCCGTGCGGCGGGTCCCGCCTGGCTGGCCTTCATGCAGGACTCTTTGGATGACTCGATGATCCGGGCCTTCGATGTTCCATCAACCGTGCAGTTCGTGAGAATTGATCCCAACGAAGGACTCCTCGCTCCCCCCGGCCATGAAGGAGTCTACGAACCCTTTCTTCCGGGCAGCGCCCCAACACGTGAAGTGATCACAGACGCCCTCTCCCCCATTGACTTCCTCATCGCCGAGCCATGACTCGTGCCTGAAGACATGAGCCTAATCACACCATTTATTCGCTTGTGCGTCGTGCCGGTATTGTTTGCTCCAATCATCTGCCTTGCCAATGTCTCTTCCAGCCAAGACATTTCTCCCTCCGGCATCGATCAATCCACGACCCACGTGGCCGCCCTCGAGAGGCTGGCCAATGAGTTCACTTCGCTAATCCGCTCGCACGAGTCTTCTTCACATAGGCCGGGCACCGTAGCTTTGAGCATCCAGGCGCAGGGCGAGGATGAAGAGGTCAGTGCCTTAGAGCCTTTCGTGCCGCTCCTTCTCGCGCTGCTTCCAGGCAGGCTCTTGCATCTGGATCACGTCACTAGAGTCGTCGAGGTCCCCTCGGGAAACGAGGGCCTCGATAGAGCAAGGTCTCTTGGAGCCAGCCTCTACATTGAGGCAAGACTCTTCGCTACGAAAGACGAGCTTCTTCTCACGGGGGTTCTGCGATCGGCCTGGATGAATTTCTGGACCGGCAAACCACATGGAGACGAACCTAGGCTCGTAGAGGCCGCTGTCACTCTCGATCCGGCCGCAAGGCGTCTTCTTGTCGCCGGTTCCCATGCTGGTCCTAGAAGAGGATCCTTGCGCCTGCGGGAGATCGCTCGTCTCTTTGGGCGTCCAATCTCCGTTTCCATCGGTGATCTGACGGGTGACGGTCGAGGAGAGGTGGTCGCGCTCTTGGAGGACGAGCTGGTTGTCCTTGCCGTGGATCGGAAGGCCGGCACCGAGGAGCTCGCCCGCCGGAGCCTTCGAGGGAGACCACGAGCGCTCATCACATCGAGAGATTCGGCGGGTGGAGTTGCCGTTACATGGGTAGGCGAGCGTCCGGTCATCGTCTACCATCACTCCGGCCTGGCCGAGGGGGAAGTCCTCACACTGAATCAAGAAGGCAAGCTCGAGCCCCTATCGACGCTTCTCGAGCATCCTATTGCTTGCTCTAGCGGGACAGTGGCATATGCACGATTGAGGCAAGGAACGAACCTCTTCGAGGGCTCTCTTAGGGTCATCGGCCCAGAAGGTGGCTGGCATGTCGATCTAGACAAACCCATCGTCGCAGCCGCCATTGACCCCGCCCGCCAAGGTCTACTCGCCATCGATTCTCGGTACCGTTTGTTCTTCCTTGAAGGAGGGGGATCGAAGGCTCGCAAGGTAGCCTCGCCTGTGGGATCCACGCTCACCTTGGCGGACATTGCCTCGGACGGAACCCTCTTGAGGGCAAGCAGCGCCCCCCGTCCCCCCTCCAACCAGGATGAGATCGTAATCTCCAATGATGAGGGAAGAGTGCTCGAGCTTCGCCCAACCCGAGGAACCATACGCCACATGGCCACAGGTGATGTGACGGGCTTCGGGCGCGACGAGATTGTCGTGATCACCGAGGAGGGCGAGGATGCCCCTATTCTACTTTTCGCGGAGCTCGACTCATGAGGTTGATATCGATCCCGATTGGAGCCTGGTGCCTTGCCGCCTTCGTTATCCTTGGCTTACCTGCTCCAGCCTCGGCCTCCTTCAGGCCGGTGTATGGAGGAGGTGCCAAGTTGGGTGCCGATGGCCACATTGCTACCCACGATCCCGCCCGTGCCACGACCGACGCCGAGCGCCTTCTTGCAAGAGCGGCCCACTGCACCATCGCCGATATCGTATCCAGCGTGGAGAAGGCAGACGAGACGAGGGTTCTTATCCGGCTCCTCGAGAACCTGGTCTTCCATGATGGGACCCGCCTCCAGGCAAGTGATGTCGAGAGGAGCCTTCGCCGAGTGGCCGCCATGCGGCCGGCTTCTCCCTTTGCTTGGCGTCTACTTGCCATAGCTCAAAGAGACACGGGCAACGAGCTTGAGCTAGGCATCACGGTCAAGAGCCCCACGATGCTCGAGATCGACCTCGTCTCTTCCGATATGGACATCATCGAGTGGCTCGATGATCCAGGCCTTGCCATAGTGAAGGCAGACGGTCTCACTGGCTGTGGCCCTTTCATGCGCTCGCGGATCGAAGGAGAGAGGCCTCCTCGTTTGCTCGAATCGGGAGGACCCTCTTTGTCCGCACTATCCTTGACACCCTTCGAGCGCCATCCCGGAGGACGTCCATTCCTGGACAATCTTCGGATCGTGCCGCTTGGGTCTGCTCCGAGGCCGGGAGATGAGCTCGACGGCGCCGAGGGCCTTCTTTCGAGGCGCACCACATCAACCGTAGTGCACGATCGGCAGCTAATCTTCATTCGAATCGCGGGAAGTGGAGACATCGACCCAACCCTACGCCACAAGATCTCTAGCTCCCTGGATAGAGAGGCCATGGCGCGTTTGTTCATGGGCCCTGGCGCCCGTCCCATCGAGTCCTTCGCCCTACTTGCAGCTTCCATGGGCAAACAGGAACCCTCGACACCACGACAGGACAGCACGTCACCCACGGGCAGTGAGCCGGAAGGAATGATCATCGGGTACGATCGAGCCAGCCCTACTCAACGACGGCTAGCCGAACGGATCCAGCTGCGCCTACACGATGATGGAATCCACGCTCGCCTGTCCGCTCTCCAGGATCTCGATCATCCGCCAAGAGAGGGAGAGCCGAGACTGCTCTTGGACGTCCTTGACGACCTGCCCACATGCCCAGTCAAAAGGATAGTATCGATAGCCCATCATGTGGGAGGGCCAGAGGTCGCCCGGCCGGCATTGATGAGTCTTCTGGAGAGCAGCGAGCCCGAACACCGCGTTACGCTAACAACCTCGTTGGAGGTAGATCTGGGCCTGATAACCCTTGCGAGTCAGCCAAGACACTCTTGGCTCTCGAAAAGCCTTCACCCTTCGACAATCTGCAAAGCCAAGGGCCTCGATCCCGCGGCGATCTGGCGTCTTCCCGATGAGCTAGGGCAGGCCATCCCCGCTCCTCGTGGCGGCTACTAGACTCCAATGCGACTCCGCACTCGTCTCACCCTGGCGTTCGCCTCCCTGGCAATCCTGCCGGCCATCCTGGTGGCCTGGGCTACCCTTTCCACGGTCAACTCATCCTTCGAATCAATGCTCGAGGCCCGTCTCGACGGCGTAGAGGCGCTCCTCCGAACGGACATCGACAGAGTGGTTTCGGAGCTTGACCGAGCCGTTTCGGCTCTCGCCTCCTCCACTCCGAGTATCGATCGCCTGGCCAGGGAAGCACGGCTGGGAGTTGCCGAGCCCGCATCGGCCCTCACCCTGGGCGAAAGCCTCTTGGCCGGTCGCCATGACCTGCACGCCCTGCTCCTCATCGACCAAGAGGGCCGGGTCCTCTCATCGGGGCACCTTCCGGCCCGGTCGGGGGACATGGAAACAAAGATAGGGGCCATGGCGCGAGAGCGGCCGGGCATACCTTCGTTGGAGTGGATCGAGGTGCAACGTGACTTCGGCATCGAGCGCGCCCTATCCATTCTCGTCAGCAGGCCCGTCACTGATGCCCCCGCGGATCGAGCGCCCCTCCATGTGGTCGGCGGCCGCATGGTCGACGAGCACTTCACCGAACGCCTTCGCACGTTGACGGGAGCACAGGTAAGACTCCTGCTCGACGGCGATGACGCCGGTGAGGAGGCAGGCTCCCGCGCCCAAGAGCGCGTAAGGAGGCTTCCCATCACAAGAGATGGTGACCCGAATGTTCAGGTGGAGTTCGCGGTGTCGGAGGCCGGCCTCGCAATGGCGCAGCGGCACATTCTAGCCGCTCTGGGCGGCTCCGCCATCTTGGTCGTGCTGGCGGCGAGCTTGCTTGGGGCCCTCCTCGCCTCCCGAATCACTCGTCCCGTCGATGCGCTCTCGCTGGGAGCAAGCCGGATCTCCCGCGGAGACTATCAACCGGTCCTCGCCCCAAGAGCTACTGGGGAGATTGCGGCCTTGATCGAGGCCTTCAACTCCATGGTCGTCGAGATACGAGCCTCTCATGAGCGAGTGGCGGCCGCCGAAAGAATAGCCGCCTGGCAAGACATAGCCCGCCGCCTCGCCCACGAGATCAAGAACCCCCTTACCCCCATCTCAATGTCGATCGAGACCCTGAGGCGCACCTGGAAGCGAAAGCATCCCGAGTTCGAGGAGATATTCGAGGAATCCACGGGCGCAATTCTAGAAGAGGTCGAGGCTCTCGAACGGATTGTCACCGAGTTCAGTCGCTTCGCGCGGCTTCCAGCTCCCAAGCTCGAGAAGATAGACCCGGCAGAAGCCATTGATGGGGCCCTCGCCTTGTTCAAGGAGCCCCCAGAGGGAGTGCGCATCGTTCGAGACATGGGCGAGGGCTTACCGCCAATCATGGCCGATCGGGATCAGCTAGGCCAGGTGCTCCTCAACATGCTGACCAACGCCCTTCAAGCCATGGATGACAACAGAGCTGATCGGCAGGGAGAGATTGTGGTCAGGGCACGCGGAGAGACGGACACCAAGATGATCCGGATCGATATCGAGGACAATGGGCCAGGGATCGAAAAAGACCACTTGAGCGAGCTTTTCACCCCCTACTTCACGACCAAGGAGACGGGCACGGGGCTGGGCCTTGCCATTTGTCACCGTATCGTCGCGGAGCACGGCGGACGAATCGCGGTAGACTCCCAGCCAGGCAAGGGAGCGAAGTTCTCGGTTTTGCTTCCAAGTGAATGACGCAAGAAGAGAGCCCGAAGGATCGTTCGAGACAAGCTCCGTGCGTCTCGAGGCAATCCCCGCTCGGCCGGCATGAGGCAAACCGGGGCCAATCTCGAGCCCGCCCGCCGCTCCGATGCGGGCCCCAAATGTAGAACGGGCGTGCTCTTTCGAACACGCCCGAGTTCATTGCATCAGTTTTTGGAGCTACTGCGTCTACTGCTGCTCACATTCGCCATCGACGCACATCTCATCCTCAGCGCAGTTGTCGTCGACAACGCACTCGCCGACGCACTCTAGCGTGTTGGGATCACAGTAGGGATTCTGTGGATGAGTGCAGTCGTCTTCTTGAGTCTCGAGGGTGCACTCGGGATCCACGACATCGTCCTCCTGACAGATGCCGTCCTCATCACAGCTCCAGCCCTCGCCGCAGTTATCGTCCTCGACGCATAGGGCAACGCACTCGCCGGCGCCGTCATTGAGGGAGGGATCGCAGTAAGGCAGGCTGAGATCATCACAGTCGACGTCCTGGGTCTCGATGGTGCAGCCCTCGACCGGCGGCTGCTCCTCGACGCAGACGTTGTCCTCACAGAGCCAGCCTTCGCCGCAATCCTCGTGCTCGATGCACTCGACGCAGACGCCATCGTCACAAACGCCGTCCACACAGTCCTCGTGCTCGATGCACTCGACGCACTCTCCAAGGCCTTCATTTCCATCGGGATCACAGAAAGGAGTCTCTGGCTCACAGTTCTCATCCTGTGTCGCGACCGTGCAGATTGGCTCCGGTGGAGGCTCGACGCAGACGCCGTCGTCGCACAGCCAGTCGCCGCAGTCCTCGTGCTCGATGCACTCGACGCAGACGCCATCGTCACAAACGCCGTCCACACAGTCCTCGTGCTCGATGCACTCGACGCAGACGCCATCGTCACAAACG
>SKWY01000238.1 GCA_007128675.1 Deltaproteobacteria bacterium
AAGAATCGACGCAGTGAGTTCAGCACGCCCATCGCGAGGGCCACGAGCCCCACCATCCACAAGTAGGGGAAGACCCAGCGAGCAAGCAGCACGGTGAGTTCGAACTTGTCGCCATCGGCGCGCCAGTCGGACGCAAGAAGATCCACGACCGGCCTAGCTCCCGCGACTCCGGCTACCACAATCAACGCAAGGGCGAGGGTAGCGATCGTGAAGGCCTTATCGGCAAAAGCTCGTGCAGCTTCTCGGCCATCCTTTTGTAGCCTCGAGGTGAAGATCGGCACGAAGGAGATTGTGAGTGATCCCTCGGCCAGGAGCCTTCGAAGCACGTTTGGCAGAACGAAAGCAAGGACGAAGGTGTCCGCCATCGAAGCGCCGAAGACGGCGAGCACCGCGGCATCCCGCACGAAACCCGCTACTCGGCTCACCACCGTGGCCGAGGCAATGACACCCGCGTTTCGGGCCAAGCGATCGGAGGAAAGGGCTACGGACTGCTCGCTCGCCCCTTGCCCTACTTTGGCGGCCTTCTGGGATTCTGGTGAGTCATCTCCCGCTTCGGCAGCGGTAGAAGACGGATTTCCGCCCACGCCGGCCGGGCTCCGTCCTCTTTCGTCAGACTCGGCCAACGAGCCCTCGCTCTCATTGGAGGTGGTGCCACCAAGTATGCCGCGACCGCTGCCCATGACGTTGGGCAGCATAGCTCGCCAGGCTCCCGTTGGCACCCCGAGATTGATCCCCGGCGTGGGCCTCTATCTACGCGAGTCCGTGGACGGCCTTGGAAAGACGAGAGATCTTCCGAGAGGTGGTACGTTGCTGGATGACGCCCTTGCTCGCAACATGATCGATATAGCGAGCAGCATCACCAAGCGCCGTCTGGGCAGTCGTGTTATCGCCCGCCTCGACGGCTTGGCGCACCTTCTTCACCTTCGTCCGCATCGTCTGCTTGTAGTGCATGTTGCGTACACGCCGGTCCTCGGACTGGCGTGCTGCCTTCTTGGCGCTCTTCGTATTGGCCACTTCGATTATCTCCGTAATCGTGGGAATTGCCCTTATCCTTCGAGCAATCGCTCCGGAAAAGCGCCGAAATAACAAGCCGACATGGTTTTTGTCAAGTGCCGGGCGCGGTGAGTCACCCCCTCTATCTTACGAGGCGCCTGGCAAGGGCCTATCAGCCCAACGTCCTGCAGACCGCCGCCCCGCTGCCCGGGACCGCCAAGTCTCCGGAATAGATGCAGTGGTCACCCGGTGGGCATGTACCACAATCCATTACCCTGCCGCACCCATCGGGGAATACGCCGCAATCGGCGTTCCAGTCCTCACACGTCAAAGGTGGGCAGTCGGCACCGGTGACGCACTCGTTAGGAGCTCCGTCGGCCCCGCAAAACAGCCCCGGTGGGCAAGGTCCACAGTCCACGAGACCCCCACAACCGTCGGCGACGTAGCCGCACTGATTGTCACCGCATGGCAAAGGATCGCAAAGCGCCACTCCACACATGTTCGGGATGCCGCCTCCGCCGCAGGTCTCGCCTTCGGGGCAAGGCCCACAGTCGATGATATCACCGCAGCCATCTCCTATGAGCCCACACTCGGCGCCAAGCTTTCCGCAGGTACCCGGAACACACCAGGGAGGATGTCCGCTTCTATCGTAGATGCAGCCTGCTAGATCGAACATCATGAAGAGGAGCACCTTTTCCTGATCCGTCAGCGGGCCTTGGCAGTGCCGAGGGAAGTACTCCATTATCGTGTTCATGCCTCCGCTCACATGGAAGGCACTGTAGGCGACCCGGCCGCAAATCTCATGCTCTGGCGCGTGGAGCGGCGTCTCGAACGTCATCTGTTGCACCGTGTCCCCGCCATGGTCCAACTCGGTCGTATACACCCACTGCTGTCCTGGATGGTTCACTGCCAGACAGTGTCCCCTCGGCTCGTAGATCGTGAGGACCCCCGAAGCCGTGGAGGCATTTACGTGATCGAGCCACTCGGAGAACTCGAGACCACGGTCGAAGCTGTCGTCGACGAAGGCCTCCGTCTCACACGGAGGCCTCGCTGGATGGCAGTTCGCCGTCATATCGAGCCCCCCTTCCCTATCGCTGGTCCAATCGCAGGTCGAGTGCAGGGGATCGGTCTCGTAAGGGGGGCTGTCGTTCCAGAGCCAATCGAGGCTCCAATGAGACAAGAACGCCCGGCCGCCATGGTTTACGTGCTCGCGAAAGCGATTTCGAACCTCTTCCGAACGTGGACGCTTGGTGTACTCGCAGGCAAAGACGGTCATGTCGTAACCATCAAGGGTTTGCTGGTCCGCATAGAGGTTGTGAGCGAGGGCGTCCCGGCAGGTGTCACTGGTACAATTGTCCAGCGACTCGGAGGTGCAGTAGTTGGCCACCGAATCATACTCGCGGCAGCTGTCGTAGAGGTCTCTATCCGGCCATGCCCCATTTGCGCGATAAAGATGAATTCGACCATCGCCGCTTGGACGAGTGAACTCGCTCTCGTCGACCCCTGCCTTGAGGAGCACACACTCCAGTCCGTCGATAGCTCCCGTGGAGACGGCAATCCTCGGAATATGGCCTTCACTCCTATTTCGCGGCAGGCGAGTATCGTGACTCTGAAGCTCCCTGACCGTGCAGGGATCGACAGGTGAAATCGTCACGGTTCGCCGCCACTTGCCTATCTGGACCACCAGCTCGAACTCGACATCGGCCGGTACGTTTCGCAGCTCGAAGCTGCCATCGGAGCCGCTCACCGTTCCCACCAGGATGTCGTCCGGGTCCTGGTCCTCGCATCGCAAGCACTCTATTCCGTCGATTATTGGAGCCGGGGGCCTGGCGGGAACGTATACCATTGCCTCGGAAAGAGGAATCTGGCCGTTTGGGGCATAGACAGTTCCGGTCAAGGTCGTAGCCTGAGCTCCAGGGCATGGGACCAGGTGCTCGCACCAAGGTTCCGTGCACACATTTCCCGCATAGCCGCACCTGCCCGGCTCCCCACCGCCTCCGCAGATCTCCGGGGGCGTGCAGGAGCCACAGCTCTCGGTCAGACCTCCACAGCCATCACCGGCGACTCCACACTCGAAGGGCAAATCGTCGCAGGTAAGCGGTGTGCAAGGGACGTCTCCACACTGACTGGGCTCGCCTCCCGCGCCACAGGCCTGCCCAGGCTGGCAGGATCCACAGTCGATCGTACCGCCGCAGCCGTCACCGGCCAGGCCACAGCCAAGACCCTGCTCCTCGCAGCTGGCTGGGGTACAGGTGGGAGCCACGGTGGCGACACCACAAACACCGGGCACTCCGCCGCCCCCGCAAGACTCCGGTGGAGCACACTCGAGGCATGTGATCGTTCCACCGCATCCATCCGGCAGCGGTCCACAGAAGTCTCCTACCCCCTCGCAAGTGCGAGGAGTACACGGCGTTCCTGGCTCTCCGCATACTCCAGGCACTCCTCCTCCTCCACACGTCAGGCCACCTGGGCACCCGCCGCAGTCTAGGACCCCGCCGCAGCCGTCATCGGTGATGCCGCAGTTCCTTCCAAGCTCCGAGCATGTCTTGGGCTCGCAGTTGGGATCGAATCCTCCGCCGCAGTCACATGATGTCAGGATGAACGGCATCAGAACACATACAGCCGCGATTACGCCCTTTGGCTGCCATTTCATGAAGACTCTCCCCAATAATCACTTGCGAAAAGACGCTCGAAAAGCCCAATCCAACACAAAGCTTCCGTTGAACCTTGTCATTTCCCGCCCTGGCTCCGGCTCATCCGAACTCTCGACACTCTGCGCTTCCGTCACCGGGCACGTTGGGATCGCCAGAGGGAACACAGTGCATGCCCTCCGGACAGCCGCCACACTCTATGATGCCCCCGCAACCATCGGGGTACCTGCCGCAGCTGGCGTTCCAATCCTCACAAGTTAGAAGATTCTCGCAGTAACCGGCGACACAGTAGTTCGGCGTACCGACTCCTCCCCTGCAAAACATACCGTCAGGACACTCTCCACAGTAAGCGGCGTCACCACAACCATCGGGGATGTACCCGCACTCGTTCGGGTTGTCGGGTCCACACTCGATGGGCATGCACGGTGAACCGCAACGATAAGGCTCGCCTCCACCACCACAGGTTTGTCCTGGAGGGCAGTCTCCGCAGTCGATCTCGCCCCCACATCCGTCCGCCAGCCACCCGCACTCGGCGCCAATCTTGTCGCATTCCAAGGGGACACACATGGAAGGATGACCACCCGACTCATCATCGTAGAGACACGCGGCAAGATCGAAGAGCATGAACAGAAGCACCTTCTCCTGGCTCGTCATCGCACCCTGACAATGCCGCGGGAAGTACTCGTTTCGGCTTTCACCGGTGGTCACATGGAAAGCGCTGTAGGCAACTCGGCCGCATATCTCGTCCTCGGAGGCGCCGACCGGCGTATTGAACGTAAGCTGCTGGACCGAGTCGCGCGCATGCGTGGGCCTCTCGCTGTATACCCACCGTAGCCCAGGAGAGATCTCCGCGCCACAATGCGCCCTAGGCTCCTGTATTCTGACGCGCCCACCGGGCTCGGATGCTTGCACGTGGCCAAGCCATTCCGAGAAGACTTGTCCACGCTCGAAGCCCGTCTCGACAAATGCGTCTATCGTGCCCCTGTTCCAGCTAGTAGGCCCGTAGTCCCCACCAGCCCAATCGCAGGTACTGCTCAGAGGCACGGTAGAATAAGACTGCATCCCCTGTGCTCCTCTTATCCACTGCCCAGCGTCACATCGACTGCTGTGGAATATCCGGTAGTCGTTCCAGAGCCAGTCGTAGCTCCAGTGCGAAAGGAAGACGCGCCCGCCGGCATTCACATAGTTGAGCACACGATTGCGATCCGCCGCGTCGCGATACTTGTGATTGGTGCCGTCACAACCCATGATCTGGCCATCGATCTGGCAGCAGTGCATGGGGAAGACGAACTGCTCGCAGGAGAAGATGACGACGTCGTAGCTGTTGAGCGTGCTCTGGTTGCCGTAAAGGTTGTGAGCCAGCTCCGGCCTACAGGCGCTCGGGCAGTTTCCCGGCGTATCCGATATGCAAAGTTGGCCGTCCTGCTCTCTTTGGGGCGTATCTCCGCCGCCGCCACATTGATTCATTAGTGATTGGTCGGGCCAAGCTCCGTTCGCCCTGTAAAGGCTAATGCGGCCGTTTCCACTCGGTCGCGTGAACTCACTCTCGTCGACACCAGCCTTGTAAAGAACACACTCCATGCCATCGACAGCCCCCGTAGAAACCGCGATTCTGGGAATATGGCCTTCGCTTCGGTTGGCGGGAAGCCTGGTTTGCTCGGCAGTGAGCTGGGTCGTCGAGCATGGTGCCACGGCGGGAATCTCGACGACTCGCCGCCATTTGCCTATCTGGACGACCAGTGGGAAGGGAACGTCGGCGGGCACATGTTTCAGCTCGAAGCTACCGTCCGAGTCGGTGACAGTGACGACGAAGAACTCATCCATGTCCTGGTCCTCGCATCGCAAGCACTCCACTCCATCGCGAATGGGCGGCAGGTCGGCGTTTGGCACGAAGACAATGGCGTTTGCGATGGGGATTTGACCGTTTGGCGTGTAGACGGTCCCCGTAAGGCTCGTCTCTTGTCCCTGTGGACAAAAGGCTTGATGGCCACACCATCGACCCTGACAGGGGTCGGACTCGTCGTGGCCACAAACCCCGAGCAACCCTCCCCCGCCGCAAGTCTCCGGCGGCGTGCAGGTGCCGCATACGCCGGTGAGGCCTCCGCAGCCGTCGCCGGCCCGGCCACACTCTATCCCCTGATCCGCACAGGTCAGCGGGATGCATTCGGGCTCGTCACACTGGCTTGGGACTCCTGCACCACCGCAAGTTTGTCCTGGGGGGCAGTCTCCGCAATCGAGGGTGTCGCCGCAGCCATCGCCCGCAAGACCGCACTGGATCCCCTGGGCCTCACAAGACAGGGGCTCGCAGGTTCCCGCGGAGTCCGGATCGGGAAGCCCGCATCTCATGGGCTCCTCGCCTCCACAGATCTCGGGCGGCTCGCAATGCACACAGGTTACGAAATCTCCACAACCATCGGGCATGGGACCGCAGTAGTCACCAATCTCGGCACAGGTTCGAGGGGTGCATGGGCCTCCTGGAACCCCACAGACTCCCGGTGTACCACCACCGCCGCAGACCTCGGGGCTCGTGCACGTACCGCAGAAGAGCACCTCGCCGCAGCCGTCGTCGATCTCGCCGCAGTCTCTTCCCATCTCGGCACAAGTCCTCGGGACGCATTCGCCGTTCGGGCCACCGTTGAAAGTCCCTCCAGGAGAGCACTCACAACCGGTCGACAAAATGAACGCCGCGAGGCACAAGACAAAGAGCCACATGAATCGAAACATCACTTTTCTCCGGTTCCACTGAGAATGACTTGGCATGTTAGATCTCATAGAGAGCAGACGAGCCCTCCGACTTCTGTCTCGTCTGCTTGATGGACCTCACGGAAATAGTCTTCCTTAGCCCAAGATGCGGCACACCGCGCTGAAGCTGTTGGGATCCGTGAAGTCTCCTTGTTGAAGGCAAATCTCGCCAGAGGCGCACTCGCCACAGTCGATGACGCCGCCGCATCCATCGGGAAGCTGTCCGCACTCCGCGTTCCAATCCTCGCAGGTGAGTGGGCTCTCACAGTACCCCGTGACACACTCGTTGGGAACTCCGGGCCCTCCACGACATACGTAGCCTTCGGGACACTCGCCGCAGAACGAGACGTTCCCACAACCGTCGGGGATATAGCCGCACTCGTTCGGATTGTCCGGGCCACACTCGACGGCGTCACAGAGCGCACCGCATCGATAAGGAATGCCTCCACCGCCACACGTCTCTCCTGGCGGACACTCACCGCAGTCTATCTCTCCACCGCATCCATCGGAGAGCCAACCGCACTCGGCGCCAATCTTGTCGCAGGTCAATGGAATGCAAAGAGGCGGATGACCACCTGATTCGTCATCGTAGATGCAGGCGCCAAGATCGAAGAGCATGAAGAGCAGCACTTTCTCCTGGCTCGTCATGGGCCCCTGGCAATGCTGCGGAAAGTACGTATTCCTCGTTCCACCGACCGTGACGTGGAAGGCGCTGTAGGCCACGCGCCCACAGATTTCATCCTCCGAGGCGTTGACGGGCGTATTGAATGTGAGCTGCTGCACCGAAGGCAAACCATGCTCCTGCTGCGTGGTATAGACCCATTGACGGCCTGGGGGAATCGCGCTTCGGCAGTGTCCCCGCGGTTCGGTGATCGCTACGCGTCCGCCAGGAGAAGACGCATGCACGTGATCCAGCCAATCCGAGAAGACCAAGGCACGCTCGAAGCTGGTGTCGAGTAGAGCCTGTATCGTTCCTGTGCCCCAAGATTGGGGCCCGAAGGTTCCACCCGGCCAATCGCAGGTCGTATTGAGCGGATGAGTGGTGTATGACGGCGAGCTGTTCCAAACCCAGTCGTAATGATAATGCGACAGGAAGAGGCGGCCTCCCCTGTTCACGTAGCTCAGCAACCTGTCTCTACTCTGAGCCGAACGAGTCTTGAATGGGCTTCCATCACAGGAGTTGACGAACCCGCCATGCAGCTGGCCGGTGCTCGGATTCATGCACTGCGGCCCGTAGGGGGTATTGACGGGTATGAGCCCCGTCGGACAGAAGCAGAAAGTGCCGTACTCAATCGCCTCGCAGCCGAAGATGGTCATGTCGTAGCCATCGAGCGTCGACTGGCTTTCGTGCAGCCTGTTGGCTAGTGAATCGCGACAAGTGCTGCTCGGGCAGCTTTGGGGAGTATCGGAGATACAGAGCTCACCCAGGAAGACCTCTCTATCGACGTTATCACTTCCGCCGCCACACTGATTCATCAGCTGCTGGTCGGGCCAGGCGCCATTGCCTCGATAGATGTGAATACGGCCATTGTCGGTGGGACGGGTGAACTCGCTCTGGTCGACACCCGCCTTGTACAAGACACACTCCATGCCATCGACGGCACCGGTGGAGACGGCGATTCTGGGAATATGGCCCTCGTTACGATTGGCGGGCAGCCGAGTCTGCTCGGGCGTGAGCTCTCTGCTCGTACACGGTGAGATCGCCGGTATCTCGACGACTCTTCTCCATTTTCCTATCTGCACCACCAGGGGGAAGGGAATGTCGGCCGGAACATTGCGAAGCTCGAAGCTGCCGTCGGAGCCGGTAATCGTGACGACCAAGAACTCGTTGAGATCCTGATCCTCGCAGCGGAGGCATTCGATGCCGTCGCGAATCGGCGGCAGGTCGGCGTTGGGGACGAAGACCATCGCGTTTGCGAGTGGAATCTGACCGTTCGGTGTGTAGACCTTTCCGGTCACGGTGGTTTCCTGCCCGGTGGGACAAGGGAACTGGTGACCACACCAGGGCCCAAGGCAGGGGTTTGTGTGGTCATATCCGCATCTTCCAAGCTCTCCGCCTCCCCCACACGTCTCCGGCGGGGTGCATACGCCGCAGACATCGGTTAGCCCCCCACAGCCGTCGCCGGCACGACCGCACTCTATGCCCTGATCCTGGCAGGACAGAGGAACGCAGTCCGGCGTGCCGCATTGGCTCGGAACCCCAGCCCCACCACAGGTCTCTTGGTCGGGACAGGTGCCGCAGTCGATTGTGTCGCCGCACCCATCGCCCGCAAGACCACAACCAATCCCCTGAGCTTCACAGGTCAACGGCTCACAGCTACCGAAAGAGTCCGGGTCCGGAATCCCGCATCTCATCGGCTCCTGTCCACCACATATCTCGGGCGACTCGCAGTCCACGCAGGTTACAAAGCCCCCACAGCCATCGGGCATGGGCCCACAGAAGTCCCCGATATCCGAACAAGATCTGGGTGTGCAGTCTACACCGCTGGACTGCCCGCACACCCCTGCTATGCCCGCGCCCCCACAGGTCTCAGGCGCGGTACAAGTCCCGCAAAACAGCGTACCGCCGCAGCCATCATCAACCTCCCCACAATTGCGTCCAAGATCCGCGCAGTCATCGGGAACGCAACCTTCGAACTCACCGCCGGGAGAACACTCGCAGCCCATCAAGGTAAGCACCAAGAGCCCACTAGCTATCCAGATCCAATTCTTGTTCGATCGAATCATCGAGATCCTCCTTGTGGACCTCGCAAGGGCTACACGCTCCTCAGCGAGAACTTGACCGAGACATCCGTTAGCAAGCTCTCTTGCGCAGGTGACCCCGGTTGACCTTGAGAGAAGCCTCTCTCTTTCGAATTGATGCATAGATCAAGCATCTAATCAGTAATTATGGCAGATGGAGAAGCACCTAACAAGGTGGCCCCAATCTAGTGGGCCGCCCCGAAGCTGAACGATCCTGCCAAGCTCGCTGCGTCGACCGGAAGACACCCTTCACCCATCAAGCACCGACCAAGAAAGGAACCCACATGTCGAGCATAGTCGCCATATCAGGAAGCCTTAGACGCGGCTCTTTCAACACCGCCCTGTTGCGCGCGGCCCGTGATCTAGCTCCCTCGAACTCGTCGATCGAGATTGCTTCCATCTTCGAGTTCCCTCTTTACAACGCTGACCTAGAGAAGGCTGAAGGGATCCCGGACCCAGTGGTACGGTTGAAGGAGAGGCTCATGTCCTCAAAGGGATTGCTCGTCGCCTCTCCAGAGTACAACTCGAGCCTGCCCGGAGTCTTGAAGAATGCTCTAGACTGGCTTAGCCGCCCACCTAAAGACGTGAAGACTGTCTTTGGAGATCTGCCGGTCGGCGTGATCGGTGCGACGACGGGAGCCGGCGGTACGCGCCTCTGCCAGGCGGCATGGCTTCCCGTTCTGCGTGCCCTGCACGTTCGAATCTTCACTCAGCGATCCCTGTTAGTCTCCAAGGCCTCCGAGGTCTTCGACGAGAATGGGGCCTTGGTAGATGAGAAGATCCGAAATCTGTTGACCAACTACCTTTTGGACTTCGAGGCCTTCACATCGACTTCGACACGAGGCGAGTAGGCTTCTCGTAACTCGGCAATCGAAAGGCACGTTCAAGGATTGAAAGCTCTTTCCAGCCACCATGAATAGCCCGGGCGCACCGACGCCCCATCCGAATAAATGTCAGCTGACAAAACGGCCATGAAAAGAGAAGAGAGCTGGGCAATCGAGGCCGCCGAACGAGTTCGCCAGAGGATCGAGCTGAACACGAGGGGATGGGAGCCTCACAAGAAGGGGCTGCTCGCGACCATCCAAACGAGCTATCGCCCATCGCCGCTCCCCCCCGGATTCGAGGTCCTTCAGCTCGAGGCGGCTGGTGTTCGACGACGAGCGGCGATCTCGAGGGCTCCCGGCAGGCCCGTCCTGCTTCTACCAGGGCTCTATGCAAGTCTCGACGAAGGCCTCTTCATTCGGACCGCTTTGCTGATCCACCGTAAGCTGAAACGACCTGTCATCTTGCTTGAGGATCGCTTCGCGAAGGAAACGCTTCGTCTCAACGGGGAGTGCATTCCAACTCTTCGCGAGCTCGGAGAAGAGGCGGCCTTTGTTGCAAGCCAAGCACTCCGGCTCGTGGGGCAAGAAGTTCAAGCCTCATGGGGGGACGAAGACGATGGAGGAGACGTCGGATCTCCCGACGTGCTTGCTTTCTCGGCGGGAGCGGCCAGCGCCCTCGCCGCTCCTGGCGCTTCGTTTGCCAGGGCGGTGCTATGGTCGGCAGCAATCAATCCCCGTGACGTACTGCTGGCAGTCAAGGCTCGACCGCTAGTCAACGCCTACTTTCGTCTGCTGCACGAAAGAACCTTCAAGATGGCGGGCATCAGACCGGTGCCGTCGCGCCGCCGTCTCGTAGAACGACTCTGCTCGGACCAGCCCCTGCCACCTGAGAAGCTTCCCCTTCTGGCTGTTCACGCCAAGGACGATCCCGTAGCCCCCTCCCAATCCCTACGAATACTCGGCAACCAGGACCATCAGGCAACGTGCATTCTCTTTGCCGGAGGACATCTGGGTTTTGCCGCCGTGGCCGGAGATGAGATCTACCTCGTGCCCCTATTGAAATGAGCTGTCCGTACTATAGACGGTAGGGCTCGATGAGAGCGTCGTCATCGAAGGGCTCGACATGCAGCTCGAAGCTCTCTTCTCCCCGTACCCAACCGATCCTCACCTGCTTCTCGTCCCTACCCTTTCCGTACCGGGCGACTATTCGAGAGGCAAGGTGGCGGACCTGATGCTCCGGGCTGCCCTCACACAAGGCCAATGGACCTTTATGCTCCAAGGCCCGCAGGCTCCAGCGTTCCTTCGCATATCGCTCGAGCAATAGGTTCTCACCATCGGTCCGTGCCACGATCAGCTTTTCACCGGGACCAATCCGAAAATGCCTGCCGGTTGCGAGCAGGACAACATCGTCCTTTGTGTAGCGCCGAGTGTCCCGATTCTCGATGAGGTCTCTAAAGCGCCGGCTGTAGCTTTCATCGGTAAGAAAGCAGCAGCCGCCAGCAGGTTGAGGATACTCGAGCAAACCAAGCTTTTCGGCCAGACGAATCTGCTCCCTTCTGCCTCTGCCTTTGATGGAGAGAAGGTCCTCTCGTCTAATCAGTCCATCTTTCTCCGCGACCGTTGGGGGCAAGTGCCGCCCAGACAGCGGGCGAAGAATACGTCCTTCCAGGCCAGACTCCCTTTCGATCAGCCGGAGAGTATCTCGGCGCTGACTCTTGGGACGCTGCCCCAAAACCTCTCCTGTGAACACCAGCTCGGCTCCCTCGGCCTCCATGATCTCCTTCGCCTTTTTCATCATGAAGATCCGGCAGTCGATGCAGGGGTTCATGTTCGCCCCGTATCCGAACCTTGGGTTGGTTACGATATCGACGTACTCGTCCGAGATATCGACCAGCTCCACCTCGACTCCCGCTTCCGCGGCGGCGTAAAGAGGCTCGCTTCTGGGTATTGCGCCATCCCTTGGCCTTCCCCCCATGCGGCGATGTGTCTCGGTTATGCAGAACCCGGTATAGAAGCTCACGGCCTTCACCTCGAAGCCCAGGCTCTGCATCATCCGGACGGCAAGCGACGAGTCCAGACCTCCCGAGATCATGCCAATCGCCTTGGGTCTGCCCTCACCGGGCTTCGGCGTTACCGACCCTTCAACCATTCTCTTTCACCTCGTCCGCCTTATGCGGGCCTCGATCAACCCACCCTGCCTCACCATGGACAGGATCTCGTTACCCGTGGCCTTACACCATGCCGGGATGTCGCTCTCGGCTCCAGGGTCCGTGCAACGCAGAAGGACCGTTCCTCCAACGGATATCTTCTTCATGGCCTTTGCCATCTCGATGATTGGTACGGGACAGAACTCACCCTGAACGTCCACGACTACCTCTTCTCCCCTGTCATCGGCGGCAACCATGACCGATTCAGCTCCCAACCAGCTCGTCGGTGCTCTTGGTGCCTTCCGACGCCCGTTCGGCGTCGTCCCGCTGCGCCGCGCCGAAATATCGAAGCATCCGGAGCCTACAATCGTCCAACATGTCGCCTTGCAGGCCATTATCCATGAGGGGACATTCCCAACATCGCCTGGACTGATCATCGAAACGAACGTAGGTCTCATAGCTGATGAGGCCATTTGCGAAGTGGTCTTCGTTCTTGGCCTCCAGGT
The DNA here is from genome assembly GCA_007128675.1 of Deltaproteobacteria bacterium. Lineage (GTDB taxonomy): Bacteria > Myxococcota > Myxococcia > SLRQ01 > SLRQ01 > SKWY01. Next base: position 12,606 of record SKWY01000238.1, read on the forward strand.
AGGCCAAATGATGGCGAGAGACACACATTGCTCGTGGCGGATTATAAGCCTCCGGGGCCCCGAATCAACAAGGGGGCTCGTCGCCCCAAATCGCCGGGTGAGAACCGCCGCCGCAAGCCGAGTCTCGAGTCCTCGAAATGGGAAATCCACAGGTCAGCCCAACCCCGTAACCGATCCCCAAGGGAAGCCATCCCAACGATTGAGTCCTGGAAAGGTGTGCTGGACAGACGAAATGAAACCGGATCTCTCCTGGTTGCTTCCCGCACGAGCGTGACCTCACACGCATGTCCGTGACCTCCATGCCCTCACCTCACGTGACCTCCATGACCACATCGATGAACCCAGCTTGATCGCGATTAGTCGCTTTGATAAGTGGGGGCTCCACAAATTACCGTAACCTCAAAGGATTTGTTCCGAATCAGGCAGTCAGCCCCAAGTGGGCGAGCAAGGAGCTCAAATGAAGAATGCAAACGTCATGATCGCATTGGTCCTGGGCTTGGTGCTGGGGCTCGTCATCGGTCGAATGACCGTTCAGCCAGACGCCGACCCCACAAGGCCCCCGAAAGGGCCCGAACCTGGCACGGCGGATACCTCCGAGACCGCCCGCTCCGCGGCTTCGACGGAGCACGAGCTCTTCAATGCGGATATCGAGAAGGGGTGGTTCAAGGGCTCTGACGAGCCCCTGGTGACCATCGTCGAGTTCTCCGACTTTGCTTGCGGATTCTGTGGGAGAGCCCAGGCTACCCTAGATCAGCTGCTCAAAGACTATGAAGGCAAGCTCCGAATCGTCGCCATGCACATGCCCATGCGAAACCCAGGGCACATCGCCGCTCAGGCCGCGGAGGCCGCGGGTGCACAGGGCAAGTTCTGGGAGTACCGAGCCAAGCTTTTCGAGAACCCGCGCGCTCTCGACCGAGCAAGTCTCGAGCGTTTTGCCGGCGAGCTTGGCCTTGATGTCCCTCGCATGCGACGGGAGCTGGATGACGAGATGCACAAGGAGAAGGTGGACGCCCATGTACAAAGTGGCCGCGCCGTCGGAGTGAGAGGAACACCCTACTTCTTCATCAATGGGCGTCTCCTCCGCGGAGCTCAACCATTAGACGAGTTCAAGAAGGTAATCGACGAGGAGATCGAAAGAGCGAACAGGGTTCTGGCGGCCGGAGTGAGCCAGGAGAATCTGTACGCCACTCTAGTGGCTCATGGCGAAGAGGCAAGGGAAGCGAAGCAACGCGCAGAAGCCAGGCAGGAGCGGCCCGAGGTCGAGAGAAGACAACCCTCCCGGCCCGAGTTCGGTCGTCCGGACATCACCAACGCCCATGGCCACGGTCCGAATGATGCCCTGGTGACCATCGTTGAGTACTCCAACATCCAGTGCGGCTTCTGTGCCAGGGTCCGTCCCACCATCGCGCGAATCAAGGAGGAGTACGGAGACGATGTTCGCGTCTTCTACAAGGACAACACCCGGCCAGGCCCCGGTCATCTAGTCGCTCAGGCTGGCGAGGCGGCCGGAGAGCAAGGTCGCCTCTTCGAGTTCATGGACAGGGTCTTCGAGAATCGACGTAACACCGATCGTGATGCCTTGGAGCGACATGCCGCAGAGCTCGGTCTCGACATGGCCAGGTTCAGAGCCGCTCTCGATGAGAACAAGTTCGCAGCTCGCGTCGACGAGCATACCAGGGAGGCGATGAGTCTAGGCGCCCGCGGAACCCCTTCCTTCTTCATCAATGGGCGTTATCTTGCGGGCGCGCAGCCTTTCGATAACTTCAAGAAGATTATCGACGAAGAGATCGAAAAAGCGAACAAGCTCATTGATGCGGGAACCCGGCGGCAAGATCTCTACGCCCAGATTCTCGAGGAGAACGAGAAGGAGTTTGGTGGAGAGCAGGCTCGCGCCCCCACGCCTCCGGTCCGGCCATCCATCCAGGACCGGATCCAGGACAGAGTACGTCCTGCTCGCGACGTGCAAAAGGCCGATGCAACAGCTAGGCAACAGGAACCGGCGCAGCAAGACCGCCAGGACATAGACATCTCGACAGCAGCTTTGAAGGGCAGCCCCGACGCCCCGGTTACAATCGTCGAGTTCTCCAGCTTTACGTGTGGCTTCTGCGCCCGCGTACAGCCCACGCTAGAGCAGCTTCTTCGCGAGTACGACGGGCAGGTACGCCTGGCCTTCATGCACCGAGCCACGGGAGACAGGGCGAGTCTAGCGGCCCAGGCAACCATGGCAGCAAAGGAGCAAGGGAAGTTCTGGGAGTATCAAGCCAAGCTCTTTGCCAACATGAGGGCCATCGAGCGCGATGACCTGGAACGGTACGCGCAGGAGCTCGGGCTCGACATAAGGAGGTTCCGAATCGCCCTAGACGAAGGCAAGTTCGCGGACGTCGTGAATCAACAGAGCCAAATCGCTCTCCGCGCCGGCGCCCGAGGAACGCCGACCTTCTTCATCAACGGACGCAGGCTCGTTGGTGCGCAGCCGATAGACAAGTTCAAGGAGATCATCGACGACGAGCTGAAGCAGGGCAGCTGAAACAGACCTGAATCGTCGCGTGTCTCGGCAACAAAGCCAGTTTGCTCCGTAGACATTACTCGCCGTTCGGATAGCTACAGCCAGGGAGTATCGGCCAAAGAGCCGTCGCTACGCACACATCCCAAAGGAATCCCCCTGCACGCTTTGTTCCTGCGGACTGTCAATTCGTGATCCAGGTCGACGGGACCTCATCGCGGCGCCCAAGCCGGTCAGAAGGAGACTCCAAGCAAACGAGACTCCTCATCTGGTATTATGGTCACCGAGACAGAGTGAGTACGCCCATCGTCAGCCTCGAATGTGATGTTGTGTGTTCCAGGAGGCAGCTCGATGGGGTTGAGCGGAGGAATCGGCGTCCATCTGCCCGTATCCCGCCCATTCACTATGACCCTGGCCACGGGGGATGTACTGGTGATCAGCCTGCCTGGAGAACCGCCGGGTTCCTCGGTTGCCTGCTCTCGTACTGGCCGCCCGCCGCCCGCCTTCTTATCGGGCTGGCGCTGGGCAATTTTTTGCTGGTCTCTGGGTGGCCTGGGCCGCAGCCTCTCCAAGTCCACCGTAACATCGCGGCTATCGCTGCCGTCGAACTCCAAGACGAGGGTTTCTTCACGGTGACCACGCAAGGTCAAGACTATGTGATGAGGCTCGTCCATTCCCAAACCGTCGAGGGTTACCGGAGTAGTTCCAACCTCTTCTCCATCTAGAGAGACCATGGCTCCTCTAGGTCGAGATCTGATGGTCGCCTCTCCGAGCAATACCTCCTCGGGAACATCGGGGGGCTCGACAGCCGACGGATCGGCGGCATCTTCTTCTTCGTTCGGGCCCGCCTTGGCAACCACGGGCTCGGGCTCGATGGGAGCTGGCTCCTCGAGCACCAAACGCACCTCGCTCCTCGAGCCCGGCAGAACCTCGATGCGCCGCTCGTCTCTCTGCCGCGTTCCCGGGCGCCTCATTGCCACCGTGTACTCACCTGCTGGAATGCTGGTGACCACATGGGGGGACTCGGTCGCCACCAAAGTGTCGTCAAGGAGGATCTCCACTCCACTCTGGGGCGAAGTGACAATGACGATGTCACCCGGCTCATCCCCAGCCCCAAGTCCGCTGAAGGTAAGGACGCCCAAGATCGCCAAGACCGCCACCAAGAGCCCACCTCCTGCCCCTATCAACAGCCTCTTGTCTGTCCGCGCTAGGAAGCCAGGGTGCCCAGCGCCGGATACATCCTCGTCCTCATCATCCGATGTGTAACGAGCGCGTCCAACAGTGGACATGCTCTCGTTCATGGGACGTTTTCGATCCGATCGGATCGACGGCGATGTCGAGGCTTCCCCGGTCATAGTGATCCGGGTAGCCTCATTCATCAGCTCGGAGTCGTCTTCGCCCTCGAGATCCTCGGGCACACGACCGTCGACAACCGATGGTATCTCGGCGGCAAACAAACCGACGGCATCCTGGCGATTAGCAGCTCCAAGATTGCCCGAAGGCGACGAACTCACCTCATCGTTTATCGGGGTTAGGGTGTTCTCCTCTTCCCCGAACCCTCCTTCTGCAACAGGCGCGGAACCCAGGTCCTGCTGCAGACCGGCATGAAGGCCGGGAATGTCACCTTGATCATCGATGCCATCGTGATCAGTCAGAACCTCTTCCGAGGAGAGATGGCGACCCGGAGTCTCTTGAAACTCATAAGGATCGAGGGTAACGGCTTCTTCTGCCGACGGGCCATCGCTCTGTTCGTCCTCTCCTGGCATGAAGTGGTCGGAAGGATCGAAGAGCTGGGTGGCATCACCGGAGCCATCTTGCATCTCGGCCGGTGGCTTTCCAAAATGCTCTTCGGGTCTCACCGCGATCCCCATGCCCTTTGTCGCCTCCGCATCTACCTGTGCAGGAGAAACGATCTGGGCGTACTCCTCCAAGGTGGCGTTCTCAGCCTCTATGGCCTCCGCGAACTCCTCCTGCATGTACGTCGCAAGATGCTTGGCCCCATAAACGTGGCCCTCCAGCAGGAGAAAGCGAAGCAGGTCCTCCTGAAGATCGGAGGCCCACTGGTATCTCTCCTCCACGTCGCGAGCCAAAGCCTTCATCACCACCTTCTCGAGGCTCGCCGGAATCTCCTTGTTTACCTCTCTAGGTGGTGGCACCTCGGCGTTTCGGACCTTCTCCAGGGTGGAGAAATCGCTCTCGCTGACGAAGAGCTTCTCGCCCGTCA